>CAYNBE010000059.1:0-17050 GCA_964395045.1 uncultured Prolixibacteraceae bacterium
GGCACCTGTTCTGGTGCTTCTCTCATTTGCCATCTTTTTTTTCTGACGATCAACCGGATCTACAGGGGGGGGGATCAAAATCATGAGGATTGTTATTCTTCTGAAAAACAGCTATTATGAACTCCGGAGATTGATCCATCCCAATGCGGTAATCCCGGTGCGATTCAACCGCCGTTCGGTCGAGACAAGGTACGTGAACAACATCCTTGCTTTTTTTATGTTCTATTTCTTTATTTTCTTTTTTAGTAGCATCATTTTTACGCTTTTTGAGCCTGATATGGCTACCTCGATGGGTGCGGTGGCAACCTGTCTTGGGAATATAGGTCCGGGTTTGGGGAGTGTCGGGCCGGTTTGTACATTTTCCCATATACATGATGCCGGAAAGTGGTTCCTTTCTTTCCTGATGATGCTCGGACGTCTTGAACTTTTTACGGTGCTGGTCATCTTTACACCAACCTTTTGGAAGAAGTAATCAGGTTTGGAGGATACCTTTCCCCTTTCTTACAATCACCGGCTCCTCTCCGGTCAGGTCGACCATGGTCGAAGGAATGATATCCCCCATGCCGCCATCCACCACCAGGTCGATCATTTCGCCGTACTTCTCGTGGATCAGTTCAGGATCGATCGAGTACTCGAGGATTTCGTCCTCATCATGGATCGAAGTAGAAACAATCGGGTTCCCAAGTTCCTGAACAATGTCGCGAATGATCTGATTCGCAGGAATCCTGATCCCGACGGTCTTTTTCCTTCCCTTGAAATATTTGGGAACATTGTTGTTTGCTTCCAGTATAAATGTGAAGGGCCCCGGAACATTTTTCCGGATGATCTTGAAAAAATGGTTTGAAATGGGTCTTGTATAGGTTGATAAATGACTTAAATCGCTGCAGATAAATGAAAAATTGGATTTGTCAATGTCAATTCCTTTCAACCGGGCAACCTTTTCCACTGCCTTGCTGTTGGTAATGTCACATCCCATCCCGTAAACCGTGTCGGTCGGATAGATAATAATCCCTCCGTTTTTGAGAACAGTTCCGATCTGACGTATTTCACGGGGATTCGGATTTTCATTGTACAATTTTATCAGCATGAAACGACGTTTATTTGTGCGGATAAAATTATAACTTTCGTTTTAAAGGCTGAAAACTTTTTATGATGGAAAAACGGGTTGAAATTGTAGGTACGGGAGATGGCTCTGATACCTTGTATGTGCCTGATATCGAAGAGCATTATCATTCGGTTTATGGTGCGGTCGGGGAGTCGGAGCATATTTTTATCAGGGCCGGATTTCACCATTTCAAGGGAAACGGACCCATTCACCTGCTTGAAGTAGGTTTCGGGACCGGGTTGAACGTTTTACTGACGGCATTGGCAGCAGATACCAGCCAAAGTTTTGTCCGGTATTATGCTCTGGAAAAATTTCCATTGTCAGCGGAAATCCTCCGTAAGATCAACTATCCGGCATTGCTGGGCCCAGGGACTGAGGAATTATACCGGGTTATACATGACAGCTCCTGGAATATTCCAGTGAGAATCACTCCGATGCTGGAACTGGTCAAGATCAGGGTCGATTTCATTAGTGCTTCCCTTTCAGAAATTCCGCTTTGCAACCTGGTTTATTACGATGCTTTTTCCCCTGAGAAGCAACCTGAAATGTGGAACCAGGTGTTGTTCAGAAAGCTGTATAACAAGATGGAAAAGGGGGGTATTTTTGTGACTTACTGTGCAAAGGGCTCTGTGCGACGAAGCCTTCAGTGGGCTGGGTTCAGAGTGGAAAGACTGCCGGGCCCCCCTGGGAAAAGGGAAATATTAAGGGGTATAAAATCCTTTTGTGATTAAAAATAAATTATCTTTGCAGCTTTTATTGTCATGTATGAATATCTTATTTAATAATTAATAATCAGTAATTTAAATGAAAATCAGATTTTTTCTTCTTATTTTGGCGGTGGCGGCATTTGTTGCCACAAGCTGTCAGAACAAAGGTCTGGGCAAAAAAGCAGACCTCAAAACCGAAGCTGACTCCACGAGCTACGCCCTCGGGGTGTTAATCGGACAGCAGAACAAACAAAGTCTTGATCAGGTTCCCGGAGGAAAAGAAATTAATGTCGATTTGCTTGCAGATGCATTCCGCCTGTTCCTGAATGGTGATTCCGTACAAATTTCACCCTCACAGGCAAACCAGTTGGTTTCTTCTTTTTTCCAGAAAATGTCCCAGAAGTTGGGACAGAAGAATCTAGAGGAAGGCAATGCATTTCTTGAAAAAAATAAAAGCCGCGAGGGGGTGAAAACGACTGAATCGGGTTTGCAGTACGAAGTGATCAAGGAAGGAACCGGCCCGAAACCAACTGCTGAAAACACTGTGAAGGTTCATTACCATGGAACCCTGATCAACGGTAAGGTATTCGATAGTTCTGTCGATCGTGGCGAACCTGCCGAATTCCCGGTCGGAGGTGTCATTCCCGGCTGGACTGAAGCATTACAAATGATGCCTGTCGGTTCAAAATGGAAAATCTATCTTCCGGCAAACCTGGCTTATGGTGAAAGAGGTGCCGGAGGCGATATCCAGCCTAATTCCACGCTGATTTTTGAAGTAGAGCTCCTGGAGATCGTTTCAAAGTAAGAACAACCGGCACAGGTTAATCCCTGTTAGCCTATATGTTTCCCGGTTGCAGTCCGGTTTATACCAGCCACGAAGTTGCCTCTTTTTTCTGTTTAAGTCAAAATACAATATATTTGTATCCACCGGCTAAACTAAAATCATGGGTAGCTTTGTGGTTTTGTTTTATAAAAACTGATGATATGAGTATGACTGTAAAGGGAAAACTGGTCGCGATCCTGAATGCTGAATCAGGCACTGGCCGAAATGGAAATTCATGGAAGAAACAAATGTTTCTCCTTGAAACTGCAGATCAGTTTTCAAAAAAAATCTGTTTTACCTTATTCAATGACAAAATCAACCAGCTGAATGGAATCAGGGAAGGGGAGGAACTCGAAGTTTCATTTGATATAGAATCGAGAGAATTCAGCGGAAAGTGGTATCACAATATCAACGCTTGGAAAGTTGATCGGACCATTCGAAAGCCGGCAACGGGTGAAATGCCTCCGCTCTCCGAAACCGATATCCCCGCTGACCCGTTCACCGAACAACCTGAAGACCTTCCGTTCTGAGATACTATTTTTTCAGGAGCAGCACGATGTTTTCAACGTGATGGGTGTGAGGGAACATATCCACGGGCTGCACTTTCTCGACCCGGTAATTGGAGCTCAGAAGTGAGATGTCACGGGCCTGGGTGGCCGGATTGCAGCTGACATACACAATCCTGGCAGGATGTGCTTCTATGATCGATTTCACCACATCTTCATGCATCCCCGAGCGGGGAGGGTCGGTAACCAACACATCAGGCGATCCTTTTTCTGCAAGAAACCGTGGATTGAATATCTGCCTGATGTCACCGGCATGGAACTCAGCATTCGTGATATAGTTCATTTCTGAATTCAACCGGGCATCTTCAACAGCCTCCCTGACATACTCAATCCCGATCACTTTCCGGCAGAACCTGGCCAGAAAAAGGGCAATGGTCCCCGTTCCGGTATACAGGTCATACACCGTTTCATTGCCGGTTAATGCTGCAAATTCCCTTACTCTTGTATACAACTGGTATGCCTGCCGGCTGTTGGTCTGGTAGAAACTCTTCGGGCCGATCCTGAATGTCAGCCCTTCCATCTCTTCTGTGATATATGGCTTCCCCTGAAAGACAAAGATTTCCAGATCGGTAAGGGTATCGTTTCCTTTCGGGTTGATCGCATACAGCAGGGAGGTTATTCCCGGAAAGCGTTCAGACAGAGAACGCAGCAGCAATTCCCTGACTGTTTTTTCTTCCCTGAAAAAGCTGATGATCACCATCACTTCACCGCTGGTTGAGGTACGGACAGTGAGTGTCCTCAAAAAGCCATCCTGGTTGCGGATATCAAAGAACGGCAGCTTGTGTTCCGAAGCATACCTGAAAATAAAATTCCTGATTTCGTTCGACGGTTCAGGCTGCAGCCAGCATTTGCTGACATGGAAGACCTTGTCGAACATACCTGGTATATGAAATCCAAGTCCGTTGGTTTCTGTGGAAACGGAGAGGTTCATCTCTTCCAATGTTTTCCATCTGTTGTTTGAAAACGAGAATTCAAGCTTGTTCCGGTAACCGACGGTTTCAGTTGAGCCCAAAATAGGGAGCAGGCAGGGCAATTCCAGTTTCCCTATCCTGGTAAGCTGGTCTTCGACCTGCTTTTGTTTGAAACGAAGCTGACCGGAATAAGGAAGGTTCTGCCAACTGCAACCTCCGCAAATGCCGAAATGTTCGCAAAAAGCTTCTGCCCGGTCTTCAGAATAACTTTTATACCTGACAACCTGGGCTTCTTCATATTTTTTTCTCTTTTTGGTTACCTGTAGGTCCACCACATCGCCCGGCACGGCATAGGTGGTGAATACGACTTTATCGCCAATCCTTGCCAGTGACTTTCCCTCGGCACCGATTCCGGTGATGGTTACGTCTTCGTAAAACGGTTTGTTCTTTTTTCTGCCCACCTACTGATTTTGAGCGCAAAGTTAAAAAATTTGCAACCTGCGGGAAACGAACCGGAAGAAGAAAGTTGAATGGGTCATTCTGGAACAATATGTCTCATTCTGGGAAAGATATTCACATACCCGGCCTGCCAATATTTTGAGAATGAACTTTGTTTTTCTCTGGCACAATATTGGCTTCCTAAATATTGCGTTCATTATATTTAATCGTTATCACTGGGGAAAGCATCTTCTGTATTTATATGATTGGTTTTGTGTTTAGGGGTTTGTAAATCATCAATCATCTTCAAAAAAGCGTCCATACTGCTTTCCCTGATAAATACGCCCGGCCGAGCCGGGCTTTTTTTTTTCTCCCTGTCCAAAGCAACTGGAATTATTCTGCCTGCGTGCTGGTCCCTGAATTTTATTGGCAAAATGCAGCTTTTACAGCCGAGAATATTATTTTTAGGGCTTTTTACGAATAATTCAGTGTATGCATCAGCTAAATGAGTTTCTAAGCCGTTTGGACGGTTATATCGGAGGATCGCAGTGGTTTGTTTTTTTATTGCTTGGTACAGGTATTTTCTTCACCCTATACCTGAGATTTCCGCAGTTACGATATTTCCGGCATGCCTTGTTCATTGTCAGGGGAAAATTTGATAAAAAGGGAGATGTCGGGGATACAACACATTTTCAGGCACTTGCGACTGCACTGTCGGGAACTGTCGGAACGGGAAACATTGCGGGAGTTGCACTGGCAATTCATTTAGGCGGACCGGCAGCTTTATTCTGGATGATGATGACTGCTGCCCTGGGGATGTGTACAAAGTTCGTTGAAGTGACCCTTTCGCATAAATACCGTAAAATAGCCGAGGATGGTTCCATTGCAGGTGGTCCGATGTATTATATGAAGTACAGGCTGAATATGAAATGGCTGGCCATTTTATTTTCGGTTGCTACCATATTCTCATCGTTTGGTACGGGGAGCCTGCCGCAGATAAACAGTATTTCCAACTCATTTTATTCGACCTTCGGGATCACGCACTGGGTGACCGGAGCCGTCCTGTCGGTCATGCTGGCTGCTGTCATCATTGGGGGAATCAAAAGAATAGCCAAAGTAACTGAAAAGCTGGTCCCTTTTATGGCAATGATCTATTTTATGGGTGCTATCGCCGTGATTCTGTATAATTACCAGAACGTGATCCCATCCATTATCTCGGTGTTCCGTGATGTCTTCACAGGAACGGCTGCCACCGGGGGATTTCTGGGAGCCGGATTTTCCTATGCTTTTAACCGCGGTGTGAACAGAGGATTATTTTCAAATGAGGCAGGCCAAGGATCAGCACCTATAGCCCATGCTGCCGCAAAAGCGCATGAACCGGTCTCCGAAGGGATCGTGGCCATCCTCGAACCGTTTATCGACACCATCATTATTTGCATGCTTACCGGACTGACTCTTCTTTCATCAGGTGTATGGACCGAAAAATTCGATAACAAATTCCAAATGGCCGACACCTTCATCCTTGCTGGCACCTATGACGAGAAAAAACCGGAAGATACACACCGTATAGGCGATTTTCTGAGGAAAAAAGCAGAACTGCCCCTTTTTAGCGGGACATTGAATGTAAAAAACGGGATTATTGAAGAACCATACACGATCCTGCACGCCCGTTCTATCGCTGAAGAGGTCAGGGTTTTCCGGAACGGGAAGCCTGTCGATGGCAAATTGAAGGTACAGAACGGAAAACTGGTTGAAGAAAACACCTATATGACTGGTAAATCGCTTCTGCACAGTGCTCCACTGACTGTTCAGGCATTCACCCGCTCCTGGTTCGGACAATACGGAAGTTATATCGTTTCTATCGGGTTGTTCCTTTTCGCATTCTCAACAGCTATCAGCTGGTCGTACTATGGTGACAGGGCGGTAACATTCATATTCGGGATCAGGGGAGTGAAATGGTTCAGACTGGTTTTTGTTGCAGGATTCTTCCTTGCCTCCTTCACCGATACAACTATCCTCTGGACATTCTCCGGCATCACCATTGCCATGATGGCAATCCCCAATCTCATAGGTATCCTGATCCTCCACAGAGAAATGAAATCAGAGGTGAAACTGTTCTGGGCTGAATGGGCGAACAGGTACCCCGGTCAGAAATGCCCCAAAGATTGAAATATAAGCATCCGGAACATTCACATTGAATATGACAGCGATTTATCCTGATAATTTTGAAACCAAAATCGGTTTTGACCGCATCAGGGAGATTTTACGCAGCCGGTGTACCGGATCCCCGGGTGAAGAGAATGTCGATCGGATGGATTTTGTGACCGAACACGATGTTCTTCAAACTCTACTTGGCGAAACGGATGAATTCCTTCGCATCGTGAAGGAATTTCCCGCTTTCCCTGCTGATCCCTATTTTGATGTCAGGGACATCCTGCACAACGTCCGTGCTGAGGGCTCTTTTATGGAAAAGGATGACCTTTTTCATCTGAAGCAGACATTGGACACTCTGCGTTCGGTAGTGCATTTTTTTGACAGGGACAAGGAGAGAATCATGCCTCAGCTTTACCGGAAAGCTTGGAAAATAAGAATTTATCCTTATGTTTATGAGCGTATTGATCAGATACTGAATAAATCGGGGGAGATCAGGGACGATGCTTCGCCTGAACTATCATCCATCAGGGGAAATATCCGTTCGCTGCAATCGGGTATCTCAAAAAGGTTGCAGGCCATTCTCAAACAGGCACAGAAGGAAGGCTGGGCCGAAGAAAATGCCTCGGTGGCTATCCGGGACGGGCGCGCGGTGATTCCTGTTCCTTCGGCCAATAAAAGAAAACTTCAGGGAATCATTTATGATGAATCGTCATCAGGCAGGACAACCTATATCGAACCGGCAGATATTGTCGAGATGAATAACCGGATCAGGGAGCTTGAAAATGAGGAAAGAAGAGAAATCATCCGGATACTGGTTGTTTTTTGCAACAACATCCGTCCATATATTGACGATTTAATTGGTGGAATTGAATTTCTGGGAGAGATCGACTTTATCCGTACAAAAGCTCTGTTTGCAAAGGATTTCAAATGTATCAAACCTGATATTTCCGCTCAGCCCCTGATTGATTGGAAGGAAGCAGTGCATCCGCTTCTTATGCTTTCGCTGAAAAAAGAAAGCAGGAAGATTGTTCCGCTTGATATTACGTTAACCCAGGAAAACCATATTCTGGTGATATCTGGTCCCAATGCCGGGGGAAAGTCGGTATGCCTGAAAACAGTCGGGCTATTACAGTATATGTTGCAGAGCGGATTGCTGATCCCGGTTGCGGAAGGGAGCAGGACCGGGATGTTCCGAAAAATCTTTGTCGATATCGGCGACGAACAATCGATTGAGAATGATTTGAGCACATACAGTTCACACTTGCTGAACATGAAATATTTTGTAAGGAACAGTGATGCAAACAGCCTGGTGCTCATTGACGAATTCGGCAGTGGTACAGAACCTGTTCTCGGGGGTGCTATTGCCGAGGCCGTCCTGAACAGGCTAAACCAGCAGAATGTTTTTTGTGTGGTCACCACCCATTATAGCAACCTGAAGCATTTCGCAGCATCCACACCCGGGATCATCAATGGGGCCATGATGTACGACTCAGGGAAGATGGACCCCCTTTTCAGGCTTGAAACCGGGAAACCGGGAAGTTCCTTTGCTTTTGAAATCGCACGAAAAATCGGATTGTCTGAAGACATCCTGCAGGAGGCTGCCGGAAAAGTGGGGAAGAAACAGGTAGATTTCGACAGAAACCTAAGGTCCATTACCAGGGATAAATTCTATTGGGAGACAAAGCGCCAGAGAATCAGGCAGGTGGAAAAGAGTGTCGATGAGCTTGCCGAAGCGTACAGGAAGGAGCTCCAAGAGATACAGAAGCACCGTAAGGAAATCCTGAAAAAAGCGAAGGAAGAGGCTGAACAGATTCTATCAGGGGCAAACCGGAAGATTGAAAATGTGATCCGGGAGATCAGGGAAAAGGGAGCGGAAAAGGAACAAACCAAGGAGATCAGAAAAGGACTTGAAACCTTCCGGGAACAGATCTTGGGGATCGAATCATCCGGCGATGCCTTGATGGAAAAGAAAATGTCAAACCTTGAAAAAAGGGAAAAAAGAAGGCTGCATAAGCTGGGCAAGGAACAGCCCGGCTCATTTCATGCCATGGAAGAGCAGAAAACCAATTTCCTGGCAGGGGATAAAGTCAGGAAAACCGGTCATGAAGCAGTGGGTGAAATCATCGAAGTAAGCGGGAAAAATGCTATTGTGGCGTTTGGGCAGTTGCGGGCAGTCATCCCGTTGAAGGAGATTGAACCAGCCTTGGGGGAAAATCCGGAACCATTACCCAAACGGACGAAAAGCGGACTGGCCATCACCCTCGAATACAGTGAGCGGAGGCTGAACTTCAAACCGGAGATTGACCTGAGAGGGGTCCGGGCCGAGGAGGCCCTTACCCGGGTGCAAAGCTTTCTGGATGAAGCCGTGATGTACGGGGTGAGCCATTTAAGGATCCTTCACGGGAAGGGGCATGGTATCCTGAAGGAGATGATCAGGAATTACCTCCGTTCGGAACCGGTGGTCACATCGTTTGGCGACGAAGATGTCCGGCTAGGGGGGGCCGGGATCACAGTGGTTGAACTGGATATCTGATCCCGGCTTGTCAAATTCATTTTTCCATTCCAGATATAATACGTGTCAGATTATATCAATTCCCGAAAAATCTTTACATTTACCGGCAAATTTCAATTTGAAGCCATGCTGCCAAAATTTTTATTAGCCGACAATTCTCAGGAAGCTCCTGATACCATTTATGTCGTACACAATGAGAATCCGCGTTTCATCATTGAAAGTGACATTGATGATTTTGAGAGTAACCAGGTTATTCACTGGATCGACGATGAGCCTGACAATGAGGAATTTGTTGAACAACTGATCAATGAGGCGGAAGAATTCCTCGAATTGGAATTCTCGCAGGAGTACGATGAGGATGAGGAGGACGAGGATTAGCCTTCCTTTTTGATTGTCAGGGACCTGCCTGTTTCAGAGATAGCCGGATGCGTTTCCGGGGAATGTCGACTTCTAGGACTTTAACCCTGACATGCTGGTGCAGTTTCACGACTTCACCGGGATTGCTCACGAACCGGTCGGCCAGTTCCGAAAGATGGACAAGGCCTGCCTGTTTAATGCCGATGTCGACAAAAATCCCGAAACGGGTGATGTTGTTCACAATTCCCGGCAGGATCATCCCCGGTGCCAGGTCTTCCATTTTATAAATTCCTTCTGCAAATTCGAATACCCTGGCTGTTTTTCTAGGATCACGGCCTGGTTTTTTCAGCTCATTCAGGATATCTGTGAGCGTTGGCAATCCTGTTTTTTCGGAGATAAACCCGGGAAGGTTGATGCGGTTCAGTAACTGATCGTTACCCGGTAAGTCATGGAGGGTGCAGTTGATTGATTGTGCCATTTCTTCAACAACAGGATAAGCTTCGGGATGAACGGCGGTATTGTCGAGAGGGTTGTCTGAGTCCGGAATCCGGAGAAATCCGGCACATTGTTGGAATGATCTGGGGCCAAGCCGTGGTACCCGCAACAGTTCAAACCTCGACCTGAATGGGCCGTTTTCTTTTCGGAATTCCACCACGTTTCTGGCCAGTCCGGGGCCCAGTCCCGAAACGTAGGAGAGCAACTGCCTGCTTGCCGTATTCAGGTTGATCCCCACGGAATTGACAGCCGATTCCACCACCGCATCAAGGCTGTCTTTGAGAAGTTTCTGGTCGACATCATGCTGGTATTGGCCCACACCGATGCTCTTGGGGTCGATTTTCACCAGTTCGGCCAGCGGATCCATCAAGCGACGCCCGATGGAAACGGCTCCCCTGACTGTCACATCATATTGGGGAAATTCATCCCGTGCCACCGGCGAGGCTGAGTAGACCGAAGCTCCGTCTTCACTGACCACGAAGACTTTGATTTCGCGGTCGTACCGGATGTTTTTGATAAAATGCTCGGTTTCCCGTCCTGCTGTTCCGTTTCCGATGGCAATAGCCTCAATGCGGTATGCTTCGACCATGGAGGTGATTTTTTTTGCAGCCTGGAGTTTATTGTTCACCGGGGGGTGGGGATAGATGGTTTCGTTGTGTAACAGGTCGCCCTGTTCATTGAGGCAAACAACCTTGCAACCGGTCCGGAATCCTGGATCAATGGCCAGGGTTCGCAACGGCCCTGCCGGAGGGGCCAGGAGCAATTGCCGGAGGTTTTCTGCGAAAACGGTAATGGCTTCCTTGTCGGCTTTTTCTTTGGAGTCACGGGCAAATTCGTTTTCGATTGAGGGCGAAATCAGCCGGGTAAAGCTATCCCTGACAGCAATTTCCACCTGGTCGGAGCTGGCCCCCTTCCCTTTCACATAGAGGTGTAACAGCTGTCCGGCCGGATCGGGTATGCCGGGATTCAACGATACACGAAGGAATCCCTCCCTTTCTCCCCTGCGCATGGCCAGCAGCCGGTGAGATGGGCATTTTTTCAGCGGCTCTTCCCACGAAAAGTAATCCCTGTACTTGGCCCCCTCTTCTTCTTTTCCTTTGACCACCTGTGACCGGATCACTGCTGACTGTTGGAATATCTTCCGTACGATGTTCCGGGCGCGCTCATCTTCACTGATTCTTTCTGCGAGGATGTCGCGGGCACCGGCCAAAGCCTCCCCGGGGGTCCTGATCTGATCATTCAGATATTGGGAAGCCCTCGCAGTGACATTTTTCTCAAACTGGGCCATAAGCAGATCAGCCAGGGGTTCCAGCCCGTTCTCAAGTGCAATCATGGCCCGGGTGCGTCGTTTGGGTTTGAAGGGCAGGTAGATGTCCTCCAAAAGGGTGGCATCGTAACAATCTTCAATACGTTGCTTCAGTTCCCGGGTGAGTTGCCCCTGTGTTTCAATGGAGGCCAGTATTGTCTCCTTGCGCTTTTCTATTTCCTCGAATTTTTCTTTCTGATCACGGATTGATGCCACCTGTATTTCATCGAGGCTTCCGGTTTTTTCCTTCCGGTACCTCGAAATGAAAGGGATGGTTGCACCTTCGTTCAGCAGGTCAATGGTGTTTTTTACTTGAAAGGGACTAAGGTTGAGCTGCCGGGAGATGATATGGATGATTTCAGCTTTCATCTGTTTATGATGTTCGGTTCATTGAATGTGTTTTGTTGAAACAGATGCCTGCCTGCCGCCTGCCTGCCAACTGCCTGCCGGTAGGCAGGGTAGGCAGGGCAGGCAGGGAATTCGCATGGTATGTTTAATTTGCTGATTCCCATCTCTTCGTTCCACAAGCATCCTGCCGGTTTGACTCTCCTTTCTGAAAGGATATTTTTCCCGGTTGTTGACAGGTAAGGGATGCTTACACAAAGATAAACTTTTATCCGGACCATTCCCAATTGCTTCAGGATGCTGTTTCTTACAACTTTTAAGGCAGTGGTTCCTGATACTGCCCGCTTCCAATGTGACTTTTTTGTATTTTTGCCCTTTATCATACTTAAAAACAGGAATCAGGTATGTTTGAGAATCTGAGTGAAAAGCTGGAACGATCGTTTAAGCTTCTGAAGGGGCAGGGGAAGATCACCGAGATCAACGTTGCAGAGACCCTGAAAGAGATACGCCGTGCACTCATCGATGCGGATGTGAATTTCAAAATAGCCAAAACTTTTACCGATTCAGTCAAGGAAAAGGCTATCGGGATGGATGTTCTGACATCTGTAAAACCCGGTCAGTTAATGGTGAAACTGGTGCATGATGAACTTGCAGAACTGATGGGAGGCAAGTTTGTTGACATCAACCTGAAGGGGAATCCCTCGGTGATCCTGATGGCAGGACTTCAGGGCTCGGGAAAGACCACATTTGCCGGGAAAATCGCCAACATGCTGAAATACAAGAAAGGACGTCATCCTTTGCTTGTAGCCGGCGACATTTACCGTCCGGCAGCTATTGAACAGTTGAAAGTCATCGGAACGCAAATATCGGTACCGGTGTATACCGAAGAAGAGAACCGGAACCCGGTCAGGATTGCCAGGAATGCCATTGCCTTTGCCAAAGCGAACGGGAACGATATCGTTATCATTGATACTGCAGGGAGGCTTGCGATCGATGAGCAGATGATGGATGAGATTGCGGCCATCAGGGATGAAGTTCAGCCACAAGAGATTCTTTTCGTCGTGGATGCAATGACCGGGCAGGATGCAGTCAATACGGCCAGGGAGTTTAACGAACGGCTCGATTTTGACGGAGTGATCCTTACCAAAATGGATGGAGACACCCGGGGCGGAGCGGCCCTTTCCATCCGGTCGGTGGTTGACAAACCTATCAAATTTGTGGGCACAGGTGAAAAAATGGAAGCTTTTGAAGTCTTTCACCCCGACAGGATGGCCGACCGGATACTTGGGATGGGCGACATTGTTTCACTTGTCGAAAAAGCCCAGGAACAGTTTGATGCCGAAGAAGCCAAACGGCTTCAACAGAAGCTTGCCAAAGACCAGTTTAACTTCAACGATTTTCTGAAGCAAATCCATCAGATCAAGAAAATGGGAAACCTGAAGGATATTGCTTCTCTTATACCGGGTATGGGAAAAGCTTTAAAAGATATCGATTTTGACAACGATTCGTTTAAACACATTGAAGCCATCATCCATTCGATGACCCCTTCAGAGCGTGAAAACCCCTCCCTGCTAAATGGAAGCCGGAGAAAAAGAATAGCCGATGGATCGGGTACCACCATTCAGGAGGTGAACCGGCTTATCAAGCAGTTTTCGGAGACTGGTAAAATGATGAAAATGGTAGCGCAGGGCAAGAACCTGCAAAATGCAATGGGACGAATGGTTCCGGGACGAAAATAAACAGAATTCCGGTATATATATATGTATCTCTTTCATATCAGCATGAATAAAACATACATTGTTGATGTTACTTAAATGGCCACAGAATACATTGAAACCTAAAAAATGACCACATGCAGCTGATCGACGGAAAAAAAATTGCCTCCGAGATAAAAGGCGAGATCGCTGAAGAAGTCAGACAGATCAGGAAAAAGGGGGGAAAAATTCCTCATTTGTGTGCCGTTCTGGTCGGTCACGATGGAGGGAGCGAATCGTATGTTTCTTTTAAAATAAAGGATTGCCAGGAAGTTGGGTTCAGGTCGTCGCTTGTCAGGTTCGAAGAGGATGTCTCCGAGGCTGAGCTTCTTGCCCAGGTTGATTTGCTGAATACCGACCCCGATGTGGACGGTTTTATCGTGCAGCTTCCTTTGCCTGGCCACATCAGCGAACACAGGGTGATCGAAGCCATTGACCCTGCCAAGGATGTGGATGGTTTTCATCCGGTGAACATCGGGAAAATGGTGCTTGGTATGGAAGCCTTTGTTTCGGCCACCCCTTTCGGGATCATGGAATTGATGAAGCGATACGGCATAGAGACCAGTGGTAAAAATTGCGTGATCATCGGAAGGAGCAACATCGTCGGGCGACCGCTCAGTATCCTTCTGTCGCTGAAGCCGATCAATGCAACCGTGACAGTTGCTCACAGCCGGACAAAGAATTTGCCGGAGGTATGTGCAGGTGCCGATATCCTTGTTGCTGCCATGGGTGTGCCCGGATTTGTCACTGCCGACATGGTCAGAGAAGGGGCTGTGGTGATTGATGTTGGAACGACAAGGGTTCCCGACCCTTCTGCAAAATCGGGTACCCGTTTGAAGGGCGATGTCAGGTTCGACGAAGTGGCACCCAAGTGTTCCTGGATCACTCCTGTTCCGGGGGGAGTGGGTCCCATGACAAGGGTTGCACTGCTCTCCAATACCTTGAAAGCAGCAAAAATGAGAAGCTGACAGGAAAGAACAGGATTCTTTTACGCAGAAAAAACTGGTTGAACTTTCATCATTGGCAAAAGAAAAGTAATTTTGAAAATTGAAAACTAAAACTCTCTGGTAAAATATTGATGAAATGACAGAATTGGACAAACACAAACACGAGGCCGACTTGCAGGGGAACTTCAGCAGGGATATTTATTCAAGAGTGGTCAGAGCAGGAAGAAGGACCTATTTTTTTGATGTGAATAGCACGAGAAATGAGGAAATGTATCTGATCATCACTGAAAGCAAGAAACATATCGAGACAAACGGAAATATCTCGTATGAGAAGCATAAAATTTTTATTTACAAAGAAGATTTCAGAAACTTCATTGAAACACTGAATGAAATGTGCGATTTCATCTGTGCGAATGAAAAAAAGGAACCTGAAGTGTCAGAAGTCGGGGAGGATGCTGACGACATCGGGTAATCATTCATTTTGGTTCACTTCAGGTTTCGTTCTTTTTTGATTTCTTCATAAGCTTCATTCACTGTTCTGAATTTATCCTGTGCGGCTTTCTGGACATCTTCGCCCAGTTGTGCTACTTTATCGGGATGGTATTTCATTGCCATTCTCCTGTAAGCTTTCTTTACCTCTTCATCAGTGGCTGAAGGATCAATTTCGAGAATCTTATAGGCATATCCAGTATCCCTGACAAACATGGCTTTGATTGAAGATATATCGTTCGCAGAGATTCCCATCGATGATGCAATGAATTCAATCAATTGCTGCTCCCGGTCAGTAACAGCTTTGTCAGCCTGTGCGATACCGAAAAGAAAATGCAGCAACTGAAGCCTGGCTGAATAGTTCATATTCATTTGGATTTGCCGGCAAACATCTGCCACGGGTATATTTTGTCCGAGCAGGTCGCGCAACATGGAGGTTGCTTCTGCGGCTGGTTCTTCTCCGAAGTTCTGGCGAAGAAAGTTTTTAACATAATCGAGTTCAGAACGCATCACTTTCCCGTCGGCTTTCATTACAGCGGCGATAAGCACAAGAAGGCTCATGATATAACCTCCGGGAGTGGTCCGCAACGACGTACCCTGGCTGGTTCCCTTCTCAAGTACCTGGCCTG
The DNA here is from genome assembly GCA_964395045.1 of uncultured Prolixibacteraceae bacterium. Taxonomy (GTDB): domain Bacteria; phylum Bacteroidota; class Bacteroidia; order Bacteroidales; family Prolixibacteraceae; genus UBA1413. The sequence continues at coordinate 15,539 of CAYNBE010000059.1, forward strand.
CCCCATCGATCACCGATCCGAGCGTGAATCCGATGATGGCTCCAAGGGGACCGCCTACCGCCCATCCCAGACCTCCCCCGATCCATTTAGCAAATTTTCCCATGGGTTCTGATTTTTTTATCAATATCTAAAACCTGGTCCATCACAGGATGGACTTCGTCGTTTATAATCACGAAATCAGCAAGCCTGCTTTTTTCTTCATCGTTCCACTGGTTTTTCATTCTCTCCATGAATTGTTCCCTGGAGATATGATCCCGCTCCATGACCCTTCTGATCCTGAGTTCAACAGGGGCTGTAATCAGGATATTGAGATCCATGAATTGGTAAAAGCCGCTTTCAAATAAAATGGCTGCTTCCTGAAGGATATATGCTGATTTCTGCTCCATGACCCATCGGTCAAAGCTTTCTTTTACAAGCGGATGAACCAGTCTGTTCACAAATGAAAGCGAATCCCGGTTATTAAAAATCAGGGAAGCCAGTTTCTTCCGGTTGAGACATCCATCTTCCGCATTGTAGATGCCGGGCCCAAAGTAAGCCGACAATTCTTTTTTTACGGTGGGGTTCTGACCAGTAATCTCCCTGGCGGCTTTATCTGCTTCAAATACCGGAACTCCGAGAATCCTGAAAACAGAACAGATCAATGATTTTCCGCTTCCGATCCCGCCAGTAATTCCGACCAGCAATGGAAGATCAGTTTTTTTCGATGAGGTATTCAATGCTTTCGGGAATAATGGTAACTGACTTCACATTGCCGGGTTGCTTTCCGATCTTCACTTTCAGGACAGGGGCTTTTTTCATGATATCTTCCCACGTAACAAATAAGCCGAATTCCTCTGGTTTGACCTGTGAAAAACCGGAAAGCCCCACCGTGAATTTTACATCCACCTCATTCGGAAAGAGCCTTACTTTTACATTTTCAGGCTGTTTTTCGACATAAACCGGCAGTGTCATTTGTTTTTCAGTGAACTCATCAACGGGAACGGTGAGGTTTATTTTCCGGGGTTCGGCAATGACCCGGGGAGGTATCTGGAGTTCCAGTTCAACAGAAAAGGTTGCATCCAGATTTTTGAAGTGTTTCGGAACAGTGAAGATGGTATCTATATTTCCGATGATGTTTCTGGCTCCACTGACTGTTACGACCGGCGGAGTTAACCGGATAGCAGAAACCAGACCGAATCTCGGTTTGAAATCAAATACCACTACCGGAGATACCGGGACGCGCCGGGTGCTGAGTGTGTCGAAAGCCAGGGTGAATGCCCGCGGGTTGATTTCGATAAGCCGGATGTCGTTGTTTAATTGCGAAGTGATAGCTTCCTTGATGTTACCAGCCGGGACAATATAGAGTCCTTTCAGTGTTTCGGGACTCTCCCTGACAAGTTCGGCAATGTCGAGATTCAGCGGTGAAAATGACATAAAAAGTTTATGCCTCAGCAGGGTAAAGCCATGAGCTGCGATGGTCAGGTTGATTTTTTTCGGAGGTGAATTGACAAAGTACCTGTTGCTGGGGAGATT
>CAYNBE010000060.1:0-16717 GCA_964395045.1 uncultured Prolixibacteraceae bacterium
ACTTTGGAAGGACCCCCGGCTTCATCCACGCTGCGTGAAAGGGGTATTTGTGTAATTTCAAGTAGGCGGGAACAAACTTCACGTTGCATTACCAGCTGGAAGAACAACTGCCAGAATTCCTTTTTGTCGTGGAGCACCTGGGCTACCTTCCGGATGAAAAACTCAAATTCTTCCTGGCTCAGATATCCATCCCGATCGATGTCGAAATAGGCGTAAATCTCCCGAACCGATTCCTGGATGATGGTGGAAAGAAGTTCTTCCTTTCCTCCGAAATAGTTGTACATGAGTCCCTTCGAAATGCCGGCACGTTTGGCAATCTGGCTGATGGTTGTGGCGTGGTACACCTGTCCGGCAAAGCGTTCGAGGGCGGCCTCCTTGATCAGGGCGCTTTTTTCTTCCCTGATTTTTTCGAATTGCAACGAAGTTTTTGGTGACATTGCTTTTGATTGAAAATTCAGTCAAAAAGTTTTATTAAAAATAGCATCAATTTTTGATTGAACATTTAGTCAAAGATTAAATAATTGTTAATTTTTAACCGAACATCCTGCAAATCTTGTCAGTATCTTACCGGAATAGGTTTTGGAGACCGGGATATCAGGAACGGATTCGTTATCGAGGCCCAGGAAGATACTGTCCTGTTCTTTTCGCAATATTTTGACTTTGTCGAAATTAACAATAGTTGAACGGTTGCACCTGACCAGGGAGGTAAATGCAAATTCATTTTCGATGTTTTTCAGGGTGTTCCTGACCATGTACGAAGCGATCTTTCCTTTGTTCAGATAGTGGATTTTAATATAATTATCGGCAGAGTCGATCCACAAAAGCTGGTCGCTGCAAACCGAAAACCGGAGTTCATGTTTTTCGTCCAGAAAACTAAGCATGTTCTTCCCGGGTTGCTGGCTCTCTTTTTCGTCCATGGCCAGGCTTTCAAGCTTCCGGTTTTTATCCCTGAGCGCAAAATAGAGCCACAGGATTGAATAGGGAAGCAGGAGTACCAGGGCAGTATTGACAGCCGATTGTTTAAACATGGTGCTGAAAGCCCGTGTGTCATCAAGAACAAGACTTTCAAAGAAGGTGTAAAACAAAGCCATGGCCACAATTTCACCAAGAATCCAGAGTGAGTACTGCCACAGGAAAAGGCCATTCCGCCGGGCATAGAGATACATGATGATCCGGCTGACCACAACGACAAGGACCCCAGTTAAAATAACCAGACTGGAGAAGACCAGAAACATTGTTTCCGATACAGGGAACCAGTTACGGCAGTCAAAAGGCTGGTAAATATTGATGAACACCAGGGCAAACAAGGCAGTATAGATGACCAGCCGGGTGATGTTTCCCTTCTCATATAAATATTCCGCAATCTTCTGATTCATACACTGAGAATAAATCTGTTTCCCGGTATTCCGTTCAGGTGCTATTCATCGGTGCAAAATTAGCTCTTTCCCGGTTTCCCGGAAATCATATGAAAACTCTTTTCTGCTTTTCGTCCCTGATAAGGAATTTTCATCCCGGAATACACTATTTTCTCCCCCCGGAATGCTCTCGGTCCCTTTCTTTTGGAGTTTCGGTTTTTCCGGTCTTTATTTGTTTCCGTTCGGATGTTTTTCCGGTAAAATCAAAACAAGGCCATGCGTATCGGTAAATTCCTGCAGCATCAAAAAGAACTTCTTCTCAGGTTCCGGAACGGGATTATTTCCACTCCTGAAAGCTCTGATTTCCGTGTTGAGCATTATGGGTTCGATTCGGAGCCTGTGAACACCCCGGGGGCTGCAATTAAAGAGTTCTTGTTGCAGGATAAGGAATTGACTGAAAACACCCACTTTTCCTACCCGGTATTCATTCCCGCCAACCGTGCCGGTTTTACATCGGCTATTCTTTTGCTGCACGGACTGAATGAACGGAACTGGGACAAATACCTCTGTTGGGCAGAGTATCTTGCGGTCAATACCCAAAAACCTGTCATCCTCTTTCCTATAGCATTTCACATGAACAGGGGCCCCTCTGCATGGAGCAATCCGAAATGGTTGTTTTTACTCATGGAAAAACGGAAAAAACATGCTGTCAATTGCCGTTCTCTCACTATTGCCAATGCCGCTCTCAGCGAAAGGTTAACGGAAGAACCCTATCGTTTTTTCAATTCAGGGAAACAAACCATTAGTGATATTATCCGCCTGGCCAGACAAATCAAGGCCGGGAAGCATCCTCTGTTTCTTGAAGGGACTTGTCTGGATATTTTTGGGTATTCGATCGGTTCGTTTCTGGCGGAGATTTTGATAATGGCAAACCCGGAGCAGCTTTTTACTCAGTCGAGGCTGTTTATTTTCTGTGGCGGGTCGATCTTCAGCCAAATGTCCGGAGAGTCGCGGTACATCATGGATAAAACAGCATATGACCGTTTGTATCGTTATTACTGTGATGAATGGTTTCATCCGGCGGCCGGGGATGCTCAGAACGATGTTCCTGAAATGGAACAGTTGCTTCAGGCTTTCACCTTCATGATCAGACCTGACATTCATACGGAGAAGCGTGAAGCAGTTCTCAATAGGTTGAAACCAAGGATAGCGGGGATTTCGTTGTTACACGACAAGGTCATGCCTTATTCCGGGGTGGAATCCTGCATGGGAAGAAAGCTTGCCGGAGAATGTTTTGAACTGGTTGATTTTCCGTATGAATATACCCATGAATCTCCTTTTCCTTCAAACGGACGGGTCGACGGGCAACTCCTCGACGCCTCTTTTCTGAATGTTTTCAGGAAATGTGCGGCCTTCCTTGCTTAGCTTTACTAACCGCAAACTCCGGAACAGAAACTGCCCGACAAACCAATGCCCGGTCCCTGGAAAGCCTGTTTCACAATGGGCACCGATTGGCAGGATGCTCTTAAATTACCCGGATCTTCCCAGATAGGGTATCTGAAAAGAATATTTGAAATTATACCCTGGCAGAAGATGGTGCCAGACCAGTCGCTTGTTTTAAATGATAATCCGGAAAATGAATTCTATATTTTGAGTGCGATCACTGTTGACAGGCAACTTATTATTGCCTATACACCGGCAGGAAATCCTCTAAAGATTGACTGTTCAAAAATTGAATCCGGAATTGCAAAAGCATTTTGGTTTAATCCGAGAAGCGGAAAAGTAAAAAAGATTGGTGATTTCGATACAAAAATTTCGCATGAGTTTAAACCGTGGTCGGATGGCTGGGGAAGCGATTTTCTGCTGATTCTGGCAGGAGAGGGTTTGTCTGTTGATTTTGAAGAATTAAATCAAGAGTCCACTTCGGAAAGGTTATCCGACTCCTAAATGCCTAACAGGGGACTTATTGTTTTTTTCTTTTTCAGTGGTTCTCCCCTGCCTGCAGGCAAGCTTTAGGGAGTCAGAATCACAGAAAACCTTAAAACTATTTTTCGGAGCGAATGAAAAGGTGAAAGTTGCCACGGCGTTCATCAGCATCGACCAGGCGCGAATGAATCAGTCAGTCGAAATTTCAGGTTGGGATTTCCGGGATGTTGTAAAGAATACCTGTGATATCTGGCAGGAAAACCTCAACAGGATAGAGGTAAAAAGAGCAACTGGGATCAGAAGGCCGTTTTTTGCGCAACTCTATCCCACACAATGCGGCGTGACCAGAATATTTTCATTTTTTATTGACCGGATCGGAGGAGGCCAATGAATAAATTTGTTATTTAGCAGAAAATATAGTTCAGGAAATTCGGAGAGAAGTGAGACGCTGGTACTTTACATTCCGTTTGTTGGTGTTGTTAATTCTGGTTGCCGGCCGGGGGGTTGCGCAAAAAGAATCACAGGGATACTGGATGAATATTCTGAGTTATGGACGTTACAACGTAGCTTCCAATTTTAAGGTATTCAACGGTGGAATCATTACTCCCGGCAAATGGATCGGCCTGGGGCTGAGCATTGGCGACCTCTATTCCACCGGGGAGCAATACCAGGTGTTTAATGGTGACGAAGGATTAAATGCCCACTACGGCATGTTAAGCCTGGTTACTCCATCGCTCCATCTGATTACGCTAGCAAAGCAGACCGATTATTATGCTTTTGACGGGCGGGTCATCAACCTGCTGCATCTTTATCTTTCGTACAGTCCATGGGCTGCTGTCAGTTTATCAAACAAGCCGACCGAAGACATTCCTGTTCAGGTTTTTGGCGGTTCAAGGATATTCGATGTGGGCGTCGCTTATACCTTCAGTTTCATGTCGCTGCTTCCCATGAGTATCAAGATGGGATACATGAATATGTCAAATAAAAAATGTGATGTTTTTGCATACCACTTCCCCTCAAACAGGTGCAACTATTTTTACTATGGATTGAACATTTCCCTGGGATCGTGGAATAAGGGAGGTCTGAATGTTAAAGATAACTATACCGTATCTCCCTTCATTGCCAATTCGGGAAAAATAGTGAAGCAAAAGAGGAAAGGGAACAGGGATTGGAACGGGGTGAGGGCCGGAGGATCATCCGCAGAGGCTATGGACGTTGCCGAAAGCCGACTGGATAGTTCCCTCTCGCGGTTGGCAGGGGAGGAATCTGAAAACAATACAGGGGTAAAAGCAAACCCGAATACAGGTTCAGCATCAGGAATATCCGTTCATTGATGTAATGTTCGGTTTAACAAACACACAACCCGATTTCTTCGTTTTAACGATGGGGAATTTAGTAAAAATAGCCGTTTCTTTCCCGTTTTTGTTTTTCCTGTTCAAATTTCCTGGTCCATTCTTCCATCTCTTTTACATGCTTTTCCATTTTGTAATTCTTTATCTCTTTTATTGATATGTCATAGTTAGCAAAGATTTCATCCGTAGTCATCCACCTGCCGTCACTCCAGATTTTGAGGTTTGGGTTCAGTGTGTAATGGCCTCGTTCGACTCTTTTAAATATCTGTTTATTATATGGGTTGTTGCTTTGTACTTCATGTTTGGCGAGAAGTGCCAGCAGGTATTCTCTCCGTTTACGGTATTCGGGAAGGACAGCCCCGGAAAAATGTTCAATTTTCTCAAGAATATCTTCCATATTGATCCCCATGGCAAGGTAAAAGTGCTTGTTCTGGAGAACCACTGTCTGGATGGCGATAAAAAGGTTAATCAGGAAGAATTCAATTTTGTGGGGGTCGATCTTGATCAGTTTCTGATCAACCAGGATTTTCAGGGAATCTGACAGGAGCAAAGGATAAATCTTTCCGAGTTTCTTTCCCGCGTAATCGGGGTGGATGAAAGCCTGCAAGAATGCTGTCTGCAGGGGCGTTTTGTTGAAAGTGTCGACCAGTTCCGGGTCTGCACCATTCTCAAGAAGCATTTCCACTGTATTTACGGCCCCGGAAAAAACGGCTGCATGCAGAGGTGTAAAATTGTACAGGTCACGGTAGTTGACCCCATATTTATTAACAAGGGGAGCTATCATTTTCTGGTTATCTTCCCTGTAATACCGGTAATGCCTCCTGAACAGGGAACCCCGCTCGGTCTCGTAGTTTTCGGCACGTTTGTATTTCAGTTCTGTCAGTTTTTCCATGATGAACGGTTGATTATGTATCAGAGCCATGTCGAAGAGCAGGTCTTTTGCTTTTTTGTTGAAATTTGCCGGATCAAGGGCATCCGATTTGATTTTGCGGTACCTTTCGGCATCTATCGGCTCCCAATCAGGTTTCACAGTCCTCAGGATATTTCTTACAATTTCATCAGCCTGTTCCTGCTTTCCTTGTTTTTCAAGGCGCCGTGCTTCCTTTTTCCAGTCGTCGGCCGATGATACTTCTTCCCTTACTACCTGATCATTGCTACTTTCGGTTATCCCCAGCAGGCGGATCAACGGATGGTTCCTGTTCTTCTCAATAATATATACACTCCTGACAGCGCGGGTCAGGGATACATAAAGGGCATTGATGAAAAATTTGTAAATCTCTGCCGACTTGTCCGTCTTATCTTTATTTCTCGAATAAACCAACTCTTCTGTTTCCAAGTGGGAGGGTAGAACCCCCTCGCTGATAGTGTTGTACTCCTCCCTGTTTTCCGAAACCAGGTTGTAAAGAATGATGTTTTCATATTCCAGGCCTTTCGATTCCTGCACCGAAAATAAGAGGGGGGTGTTAAATACACTTCTTGCTGTTGGTTTGTTCTCGTTATGAAGGACCAAAACTGCATAATTAATCGAGCGTCCGGTCTTTTTACCAAGGAGTGCTGCATTTTGATCCCTGTCTTCAATAAACCGGACTTCCCCTGGCAAATCAGAAATTGTTTTAACCAAATAGTTGCTTTCCCTGTCGATGGAACCAAACCGGGCGTTCTTTATTTTCAGCAAGCGGTTTGCAATCTCCGAAACAGCAACGCTGTTCCTGTAATTGGCGTGAAGTATCTTTATTTCACTCCCTTTGATTTCATTCTGATAGAACATACTCTTCAGATGTGCCCAGGAAAAGAAATTCGGATGCACAACCTGATTTGAATCTCCGCTAAGAATGAAATTTCCCGGTTTTACAAGCGATTTCAGAATCAGTTTCAGTTGAATGTTGGTGAAGTCTTGGACTTCATCAATCACAATATAATCGTATTCTGGAACACAAAGCGTCAGATAACGGTATGACAGGATGTTGATGTCGTAATACCCCTTCTCCTTCAGATATTCCAGATATTTCTCAAAGAGGGCATAGACCCTCACTCTCTCATCTGCCAGGAATATGGATTGTTTCACTCCAAGTGAAAGGTATTCTTCCCGGGTCAGGTACTCCTTTGTGACGTCAAGCCCTGTGATGACCCCCCTGAATTCTTCAAAGACACGGTATGCGTCTTTTAGTTTCGATGATTGCCGGTGACGGGCAAACCAGGGTTCGAAATTTTTGAAATCCATCCTACTTTCCTCTGGCATTTTGATGGTTCCAATAAATTCTTCGAAAGAGAGAAAATTGATATCAAGATGATCGTTCTCATAGTTGTTTGAGTAGAAAATCCGGGCTGAATTCTCAGCCAGATAAGCTGAAAGCGTCACATATAAAATTTTCCCCGATAGTGATTTGATTTTCTCAAGTGTCAGGACGGTTTTCCCGCTCCCGGCAGAACCTATAATGACCTGAGGAAGCGGCAAGGATAAAATCATATCCTGATCGTCGTCAAACGACAATATTTTATCAAGAAGGTGAAAATGGCGATACCGGCTGTTGAGGTAGGAAATATTTGTGGTGTCGGTTTCAGGAATGTCATTGACACTGTTGAGTGGTACCAGTTTTTCTTCATAAATTTCACAACCGCGCAGAAAACGCGACTTGTGGTATTCATGCTTAAAGATGATTTCAAGGACGAAAAGGCAGTATTGGTCTTTATACCTGCCAGCTTTGAAAATAACTCTGTTTTCATAATCAATCTTAGCCCGGTATAAATCCGTTCCGGTCATCTTTTTTACTTCAGCCGACGAAAAGTTTCCTTCTTCAAGTTGCCTGAGTACACTTTCAAATGGTTTCTTAAGTTTGCCGGGGTGAATATCGTTATATACAAGAATCTGCAGGTTCATCTTAATTGGAATATTCTGTTAATCGTAAAAATCTGATGATGTCAGACAATGTTTCTTTATCTTGCTGTGTAATTCGCCGATGCGGTACTGTGGAAAATCGTTCTATCTCTGAAAACCATTTGGTTACACCCATCTGATTTCTTTTAATCCAAACTCTTTTTGTCTTTTTTCATTTGCTCTTTCTTCAACCCAATAATCAAATTAGTTCCCAGTTTTATGAGGGTGAAATAACCCATTTTTTCAATAAATACAAATGAATGCTTCGACAAACAATAAAATTTGCAATTGAAGGCGATTTGTTGTAATTTTTCGATTTCTAAGATAAAGAATATGAAAAGGTCAATCTTTCTCTCCGTTTTTTGTTGCCTGTGGTTCGGTCTGATGGCCCAGTTTCCGGAATCGCTGAATTACCAGGCAGTGGTCAGGGACGGTTCGGGTGGTATCCTGGCTGAGAAACCGGTTTATTTCAGAATCACCATTTTATCCGGCGGTACTGCAGGTGATGTCGTTTACAGGGAGAATCACCTATCCGTGATGACAAATGCGTTCGGGCTGGTCAACCTGAAGATAGGGAAGGGGATTCCTGAGTCGGGATTGTTTCATTCGATCCCATGGGGCTCAGGTAACCTGTTTATGAAGGTTGAGGTGATTCCTGCCGGGGCAACAGTCTGGCAGGAGATGGGGACTACCGAACTGATCAGTGTCCCGTATGCCCTGTATGCGAAAGCGGTACAGGACAAGGACGATGCAGATGCGGACCCTGCCAATGAAATACAGAAGCTGGTCCTGGCCGGGGATACCCTTTTTCTGACCAAAGACGGGGGAAAGGTAGGTATTCCGGGGGATGGCTGGGGCCGGCAGGTTGTGAAAAGCAACCATACACTTGCCGGTGAGGGAACCGAAGCCAGTCCGCTGGGGGTTGACACAACCGGTTTGTCCCTTGCCTGGGGAAAGATCCGGAATATTCCGCCAGGGTTTGCCGACGGAATTGATAATAATGAAGACAATGATGCAGACAGTACCAATGAACTGCAGGACCTTATACTGAACGGAACAGTTTTGAAACTGACAGGGAGCAACAAAACCGTTATCCTTCCTTCGGCATTGGGCGACAACTGGGGGAGTGCGGTAGTTCAGACCGATGCCTCCCTTGATGGGGAAGGGACTGCCGCAAAACCGCTGAAGATTGCAAGGCAAGCTGCCGCGGCGGGGCAAATCCTGAAATGGGACGGAACATCCTGGAAACCATCTGCCGATCAGGTACAGGACAACGACAGCGATCCGGCCAACGAAATCCAGACGCTTCAGCTCAATGGGAACCTCCTGTCGATCAGCGGGGGTAACTCGGTGGGCCTGACAGGAGACCAATGGGGCACCCAGGTGGTGAAGACTGATGGTTCGCTAACAGGGTCAGGAACCAATATTAGCCCGCTTGGTATCGACACTTCGGCTCTTTCGCCTTCATGGCGACAACTCCGAAACATCCCTGCCGGATTTGCCGATGGCATCGACAACACCGAAGACGATGACCATAGCATCACCAATGAAATTCAAACCATTTCTATTTCCAACTCAGTCCTTTCCCTGTCCAAAGGAGGAGGAACCGTGCCATTGCCCGGTGACAACTGGGGAAATCAATCGGTGATGACCGACGGAACCTTGTCGGGTAACGGAACATTTTCGAATCCCCTGAAAATTGCCAGACAGGCGGCTGCTGATGGACAGGTTCTGAAATGGAACGGTTCCACCTGGGCACCTGGTACCGATGAAACCGGTGGCGGAACAGGTGGCAACCCTACCGGACCGGCGGGTGGAGACCTTTTTGGCAGTTATCCTGATCCTTTGATCGGTTTCGGAAAAGTAACCTCTGTGAAAATTCTCGACGGGACAATTGTTGCCGAAGATATTGCAACCGGTGCAGTTGACAGCGAAAAAATTCTGGATGGAAGTGTTGGCACAACGGACCTTGCGGACAATTCAGTGGTCAGTGCCAAGCTGGGAAATGCATCGGTGGTTGCCGACAAGATCATGGACGGGGCCGTCATCACTTCAAAAATTGCGGATGGGGCCGTCGTCGCTGAAAAAATCAGCCCAGGTGCCGTCACAGGCAACAAAATTGCCCGCGAAGGAGCTGCTACCGGGCAGACACTGAAATGGAACGGCACCACCTGGGCTCCCGCTGACGATGAGAAAAGTATCGGAAACCTTACGCTCCCTTATACTGGGAACGTGGCAACTTCCCTCTCTGCCCTCAGCATCAGGAACACAGGGAATGGCAGTGCCATTCAGGGCAGGGCGCCTACTTACGGAATCACTGGCACAGCCGATTCGGAGTCGGAACTCTCTTTTGGTGTTTTCGGGGAGGCCTTTTCTGCCAACGGTTCGGGGGTGTATGGTCTGGCATCGTCCCTTTCAGGTGAAACCAACGGTGTTTTCGGGGGTGTGTATTCTACATCAGGGTATGGCGTGTACGGCCAATCATTGTCATCGACAGGAACGGCCACCGGGGTGAAAGGAAGATCATCTTCAGTCTCGGGGACAGGTGTTTATGGACAGGTCACTGCCTTAACAGGTGCAAATTTCGGGGTTCATGGCCAGGTGAATTCTTTGGCAGGATATGGTGTTTTCGGTGAAGCTCCCAAGTTTGGTGTATATGGAAAGTCGACATCATCGGAAGGACAAGCAGTTATGGGTGAAGCCTTTGCTGCAAATTCAACCGGTGTTCTGGGAAGGGCACTATCGGAGAACGGAACAGGAGTATTGGGTGAAGGGTATAACCAGGGGATCCAGGGTTCTTCCCCGTATGTTGCCGGCAGGGGGGTTTACGGAGTGGCTACATCATCGGCAGGACCCACCATTGGAGTTTTTGGCATGGTACATTCGCCTTCGGGATGCGGGGTATACGGGGAAGCCCCCGGAGTAGCAGTGTATGGCAAGTCGACCGCCACAGGCGGCAGGGCTGTGATTGGGGAAGCTGCCGAACAGAACGGAATAGCTGTCTGGGGCAAGGCTGCCAAACCGGGAAGCACAGGAGTACTCGGCGAAGGCCTCATTTCGGGTGTGACCGGGACTACCATCGCTTCCGACGGGACAGCTTTGAAAGGAGAGGCTACCTCTGAATATGGTGTCAACTACGGCATTTTTGGCAAATCAGTCTCTTACTCGGGGTACGGTGTTTATGGACAAGCACCCGTTTATGGTGTTTACGGCAAAGCTTCTGCTTTCGAAGGATATGCCACGGTCGGGGAGGCTACCGGTGAGAACAGTACCGGCATACTGGGGAAAGCGCTTTCTCAGAACGGGACAGGAGTCTGGGGTGAAGGTGCCGGCATCGGGGTGTATGGATGGACCCCTTCTACAACTGGAAACGGCGTCTATGGCAAAGCATCCTCCAATTCAGGTGAGAACCGGGGAGTGTTCGGTGAAACTGCTTCACCCACCGGATTCGGAGTGTACGGGATTGCACCACGGTACGCAATCTATGGCAGGTCGGCAATCTCGGCAGGCAGGGCTGTGATGGGTGAAGCCGCCGATTCAGCCAGTACGGGAGTCTATGGGAAAGCATTGCAGGCAAACAGCATCGGCGTGTGCGGCGAAGGTGGCAGGTATGATTTTTTTGCCGCCGGACCGGGAATTGATTACGGGACAGGTTCCTCCATCCGGTGGAAAAGAAATGTTACGTCCATTCCCGATCCCCTCGGGATGGTCAAAGCGCTGAGAGGCGTCTATTTTGACTGGGATGAGGCTCATGGCGGAAAGCATGATGTAGGGATGATCGCCGAGGAAGTCGGGAAGGTCCTGCCCGAAATCGTCGCCTATGAGACAAACGGCACCGACGCCATCGGGCTCGACTACAGCAAGCTGACCCCTCTTCTCCTGGAGGCTGTCAAAGCATTGCAAACAGAGATTGAAAAATTGAAATCGGAAAACAATTTATTGAAAGCTGAAAACGGAATCCAGAAAACAAAGATGGAGCAGATCGAATCGCGGCTGGTGAAACTTGAGAGCCTGTTGGGCCCGACCAGCAGACGATAGGATGCAGCAGCAGGATGCAGCAGGCAGTATGCAGTATAAGGCACAGGCGAAGGCAGAGATTAAGGTTAAGAACATTATTTTTTAACGGATTGTTTTCATCAGCCATTGCCCCATAGGGGCGACGGTTGAATTATAAAATCCATCCAACCACGACAACCACAACAATTATGATAACTATGATAACCATGACAACAACTCCATACCCTCCTGACGCTCATTCACCGGAAAGTACCTTCGGTCTGCCCTGTTTCCTGTTCCGTTTTCCGTGATATGAAGCTAATACATGAATGAACAGATGAATTGACTGTCTGATATCGTTTATTCTGAAATCTTTTGTTCTGTTCTGGCAAGCGGCCCTTTAAAAACAGGCCTAAACTTTCGCAACAAATTCATATATTTGGTACTGTTATAAAACATGACAATGAATGATAGTCAAATACAGGAAAGGATAAAAATAGCCATCCATACGAAGGATCCAAATGCTGTTACTTATCTTTTTGGTTCCCGGGCCAGGGGAGACTTTCGTCAGGATTCAGACTGGGATATTCTAATACTCATAGATAAACAGCAAGTTACAAATGAAGAGGAGGATAAGTTCAGAGAAGACCTGTTCGATATTGAATTAGATTCGGGACAAATCATTTCAGCATTCATTTACCCCAGGGATTACTGGGAAAAAGTACTGATATATTCTCCCTTATACAAAAAGGTTAATGCTGAGGGAATACAATTATGAATATTAGGAATAAAGATGATTATGTAAAGTATCGATTTCGTCGTTCAGAGGAAACGTATGAAGAAGCTTTAATTCTGGCTGAAAAGGAGAAGTGGAACGCAGTTTTAAACAGATTGTATTATTCATGTTTTTATGCTGTAATATCTTTATTGTTAAAGCATAACATAGAAACCCAGACTCACGATGGGGCAAGAACTCAATTTGGTCTTACCTTCATAAAGACAGGTAAGATTGAAAGAAAATACGGTAAACTCTTTACCAAACTATTTGATTTACGACAAAAGGGAGATTATGGCGATTTGTTTGACTTTGACAGAAAGGTTGTTGAGCCGTTAATAGAACAAGTAAACCAGTTTATTGAGATGATCAAAAAGCAAATTGAATAGATAAATCTTTTAATCGGGGTGTTAGTGACCGGTGGTTGGTAGAAAAAACAGCAGCAGGTAGCAAACAATAAGTAGTAGCAGTTGCAGTACGCAGTGTAAATTATTGTTGCCATTCCTATGGCTTCGCTCAGGACAAGTATTGTGGTGGTTGTCAGTGAATTGAAAAAATCAAAATAAGGAATCGGAAATCCATTTGACAGGAAAATTTTTCGTGAAAAACGGACACTCCGGAATGGTATTTCGATAGAAATGAAAGCAGCCCGGGTACCGGTTAGCGGCACAAAAAAAAAGCCCGTCGCAGGATTCTGTAAATTCGGGGTTAAAAATGCCATTCGTAACAATCAGCCCTTTTTTATCCATTACCTTCCCGAAAACCGGTACCTCCCGATCCGGAACCGTTGATTGAAGCTTACGGGAAGAACTAAAGGAATAAAAATGAGTTCATATTCTGATAAAATGGAAAATAAGTTACAACGGCGCGATTGGTTGAAGAAATTTGGAGCGCTCACTATCGGGGCATTATTAGTAAAGCATATCCAATCATGCACTCCCCGCTCCCCTACAACGTTACTTGTCGTGTCCGGATGGCAGGATGTCAATATTGGGGACATAGCACATACGCCGGGATTGTTGCATATCCTTGAGACTTTTTTGCCCGAGGCCAAAATTATCCTTTGGAAAAGGAGCAATGCAACAGAAGCAGTAAAGCAATTGCTGAAAAACAACTTCCCTGATGTCCGGATCATTTATGGCGAAGTTGATAAGAATGGAAATGTCAGCAGCAATGATGTGCAGGAAGCTTTCAACCAAGCGGATATCTTAATACATGGATCAGGCCCGTTCGTAGTTGGGGAATCTAACATCGGAGCCTGGGTAAAGGCCACAGGGAAACCTTTTGGCATATTGGGGGTAACAATCCAGTCTGTTTCAGATTCCTTAAGGGAATTGTTGCAAAAAGCTTCTTTTATATACACCCGTGAAACCAAATCGATAGAGGTATTGAAAAAGGAAGGCATTGCCAATGCAAATATTGCTTTTGCCCCGGATGCAACTTTTTTTATGCATATAAGGGATGATGAAAAGGCCAATATATTTATGCAGGGAAATGGCCTGGAACCTAAGAAATTCATCTGTACTATACCACGGCTTCGTTATACGCCGTACCATTTAATCCGGAAAACGGACTGGTCGGAAGAAAAAATCAGGGAAGTTGAAGAAACAAATCTGATGTACAAGGAATTGGATCATGCCAAAATGCGCGAAGCGATGGTTTATTGGGTTAGGAAAACTGGCAATAAGGTACTGGTCTGCCCCGAGATGACTTATCAGGTTGATATTATGGATGAGTTGTTAATTGATCCACTGCCCGATGATGTAAAGCCATTTGTCATAAAAAGGGGATATTGGATGCCCGATGAAGCGGCATCGGTCTACAGGAATGCCCATTCAATTCTAAGTTTTGAATGCCATTCGCCAATCATCGCATTGTACAATGGGACACCTGCATTTTACCTCCGTCAACCGGAAGATACCATCAAAGGGCAAATGTATTATGACCTTGGATACGACGACTGGGTGTTCGAAATAATGGAAACGGAAGGGAAGGATATAATCGGCGAATTGATGAGGGTATATGGCAATTACCAAGCGGCACAGCAAAAGGTCATCGAATCGAACCAGCACATAAACAGGCTTTATAAGAAAGTCTGTCAACATTTGAAAATTCACTCCCGTGAAGAATATCATGAGAGCCAGTGAAAAATTTTATATAAACAAG
This sequence comes from uncultured Prolixibacteraceae bacterium, assembly GCA_964395045.1. Lineage (GTDB taxonomy): Bacteria > Bacteroidota > Bacteroidia > Bacteroidales > Prolixibacteraceae > UBA1413. The sequence goes on from CAYNBE010000060.1 coordinate 14,446, forward strand.
TATCTGCCAGTATTAGAGAATGCCACATCATTAACCAAATATTTAACTGATTGCTTTCGTATGGAAAAGATTTTTACCACTGCCTTGTTTCTCATTTTAGTATTGACGGTTTCCTCTCAGAGCGATGACAATAAAACCAAAGAACCAGCCAACAAGCACTGTCCCCGGTATTGCCTGTTTTACGATAACCACACAATGCCGGCTTGTCCGGACGTGGGGAGTGAATTTGACATTGAAGTATTTACTGACAGAATTAAAGATTGCGGCGTTGATTTCCTTACTTTCCACGCACGTTGTAATCTTGGCATGGCTTATTACGATACCAAAAGAGGAATCAAACATCCTTCGTTAAAATATGACCTGTTTGGTCAGTTAGCCGAAGCATGTAAAAGGAAAGGAATTAAAATTTCAGCTTATTTCAATGGCGGTATCAGCAGTGCGGAAGGACTGCAAAACCGCGACTGGACCACATTGTCCTTCGATGGCAGGGAATACCGTGAACCACGTTTTACCCCTTATGTAAGGACCATGTGTTATAATTCACCTTATCATAACCATCTGGTTAAGATGGTAAAAGAAGTTGTCACTCAATATCCTGTGTCGGGAATTTGTATTGATTGCCTTGGCAGTTACCCCTGTGTATGTCCGGTTTGCGTTAAAGAGATGAAAAAAAGAGGGATAGACTGGACGAACAGGGAAGAAGTGTCAAAATTTTCACATTTTTCAGCTATAAGGCTTGCCCAGGATATTCATAATGCGGTCATTGCAATCAAACCTGAATTGTTAATGTATTTCAATGGACTTGGGGCTGAAGATCAGGCAGGTATTGGGAATTATCTCGAATGTGAATGTTTGCCCACTGCGGGCTGGGGTTATGAATACCTGCCTGTATTTTCTCATTATTTAAGGACTTTAGGTGATAGGCCTATCCTGAATATGAATGGACGTTTTTATGATTGGGGTGATTTTGGCGGATTGAGACCTGAGGCAGCAATAAAATCGGAACTGCTTTATGGTCTGGCCAACGGGATGCGACCCAATATCGGAGGGCATTTCCATCCGAGGGGCGATCTTGAGGTGGCTGTATTTGACAGAATTGAGAAAATATACAAGGATTTGCAGACCATGGATGCCTGGTTCGATAATGCCAGAAACTTCACTGAAATCGCAATTGTCCACCCGAATCCTGTCATCCAGGCAGAAGATAAGTTGAAAAGTTCAACCAGAATGCTATCCGAACTGAAACAACAGTTTGATATTGTAACACTTGCATCTGACTGGAGCAAATATAAAGTCCTTGTATTACCCGATGATGTATTATTTGACACAGAAACTGCCCGCCGAATTAAAGCGCATATTGACGCAGGAAAAGCAGTTATATCTTCAGGGTCCTCAGGACTTGATTTGGAACAGGCTCATTTTGTTTTAGAAAAGGAATGGGGAATCAAATATATGGGGAAAAACGATTTCGATCCTGCTTATTTCACTGCAGGCGAGAATTTTAATAAGGGATTGCCGGATATGCCTATTTCTTTGTATGCTTCAGGAATTAACATTGAACCATTGCCGGGTACCAAAGTGGAAGCAAACCTGATTCGTCCTTATTATAACCGGCACTGGGACGGAGAATATGCTTTTTTTTATAACCCGCCTGATAAGGTAACCGATAAACCTGCTCTTTCTATCAACGGGAAGGTAGCCCATTTCAGCCATAGGATTTTTGCAGGGTATTATCTTCAGGCTGCAGTTGAACTTAGGGAGGTTTTTTCCAATGTTCTGAATTATTTTTTACCCGATCCTGTCATTAAATGTGAAAACCTCCCTTCTTATGCCAGGGTATTTGTCACGAAACAACCAGGAAGGAAGATGGTCCATGTGCTTTCTTATATCCCTGAGCTGCGAGGATCAAAAACTCAGATCATTGAAGAAGGAGTTGAAATCCATAATATAAGTATTGCATTGCGCGCAGATGGTGATATCCCGAAGAAGGTATATCTGGCCCCCGGGAGAATACCTCTCCGTTTTCATATTGAAGATAATTATATAAAGGTAAGAATTCCAGTGAGTAAAGGATATTCACTGATGGTATTTGAATAAATCTTGCGACAATTTGTGTTCACGACTCAAGCTTTAACCATGTATCCTGATGTTATTTAATGCGATGATTTACAATAATGTCAGAATTTATTTTTGAATAATTTCAGGATAATTGATTGGGAAAGTGGACTGATTTTCTTATATTTGATTAAGAATAAGCCAGATATAAAGCATA
>CAYNBE010000061.1:0-16410 GCA_964395045.1 uncultured Prolixibacteraceae bacterium
TGATCCTGCCGGCTTTCGAATGGTCTTCGGGTAAGTTCATCCCATTGTCGTCAGGAGCCCCGGCAGGCCAGACCTTCAGGGTATAATCCTGGGCACTCAGAAGATATGTCAGGCTAATTAAAAGGATTAAAAAAATTGAGGTTTTCATTTTTTGAGCAATTTAAGGGTATGTTCCCGTTTATTTTTCTTTTGTTTCTAAATATCGACAAACTAAAGATATTGTCCATGAAGCATTTCGTGTAAAGGCAACCTCTTCTCGGTTGCTTTGTAAATCTGGTTCTTTCAATGGTCTCTAATTGTAAATGTCTTATGATTTGGCTCCCACAAAGTAGTTTTCTTTTTCGGCAAAAAGGATGTTGAAAGTGGTGAGGGATCCGTATGCCCTGGTAATGTACTGCTGAAGGTTCACTTTGTCTTCATCCGATAAAAGGGGGTGTGAATTGATGTTCTGTTCAAGTACCCTGAGCCTGTCGCGGACCATAACGATTTTGTGAAAAAACACCTCAACAGGAATTTCCTTTGATTGAAGTGAGGGATTGCCCGGCTGGAGTATCATCTTTCCACCTGTCCACCGGTCACCCATTTTCACCACCTGTGACAAACCATTGTACCTGTCGAGCAGATTCATTAAAACATCTTCCACCTCTTTGAGTGTAAGGCTGTTTTTAGGTCTTGTTTCTTCTTTCAGTTCAACGGTTGTAAGGTCGGGATTCCTTTTTGTAATTTCAATTTTTCCGCCTTTCTCAAAAAAAATCTCATATGCGGCGAGATTTACTTTGCTGATGATCCCCTGTCCGTACCTAGGATGATCAACTCTGGTTCCAACTGTCAATTCTTCCATATTTAAAAAAATTAATCATTGAAGTAATTTCTGCTTCCGGTATGTTCCTGTTATAGTCTTGCTCTTGAATAGGTCATTTTGATACCTGCCGTTTTGCAGGTAACACAGTATTTAACAGGTATTTGAAATACTCTTTTCCATTATGATGCCTGGTGTCCTTTGTAACTTACTTTGTGCCCCTTTGTGATTGACGATGAACTTCCAAAACGAACTTACAAAAAAAAATGCCATGGCATTCATTAATCCTGTCATGGACGAAACATCACAGATCATTTAATTTGAAGGTTCAGGTCTGACTCGATAAACATTGTGTTAATGATGTCAAATAACGACCGGGTTTTAGCGATAGAGAGCATTGATACTTTCAATATCAGGCGAACTGCACTCCGGACAGACAAGCTCAACGATGCCAGTCATGCTAAAGCGGTTTCTGCATGAATTGCACCGGAACCACTCCTCTTCAAACTCCACAGAGCCACCCTTAAAAACAATGTCACGGCCTTCAAACAGGGCTGTGGCGATTTTTTGCCTGGCTATCTGATAGATGCGCGTCAGAGTTGGTCTTGAAACATTCATCCGGAGGGCAGCCTGTTCCTGGTTATGCATCATATAATCCAGTAACCTGATGGCTTCGAACTCTTCGAGCAGCAGAAAAACTTTGTTCGATTTTCTTCCCCGCACACCGGTTACGGATAATCCAGTGATCATCGGGGGCATCAACATTTTTCGTTCTCTCTTTTTCCTAGGCATATTTAACTTTTATATAGGTTGTAAAACAAAAAATGATCAACCAGTACAAGAGCTCCCATTGCTTCCACAATCGGTACTGCCCTGGGTAACACACACGGGTCGTGTCGGCCTCCCGGATGGATGATGACCGGATTGTTTTCCGAATCGACACTTTGTTGTTCTTTCAGAAGCGTTGCAACAGGTTTGAAGGCTACCCGGAAATAAATGTCCTCTCCGTTAGATATACCCCCCTGAATTCCTCCGGAATGATTGGTCAGGGTACGGACGGAGTCTCCGTCAGCAACGAAAATATCATTGTGCTCCGAGCCTTTCAAAAAGGTCCCGGCAAATCCCGATCCATATTCAAAACCTTTTACTGCATTGATGCCCAACATGGCAAACCCCAGGTCGGCATGCAACTTATTGAATACAGGTTCACCCCACCCGGGAGGAACTCCGGTAATGACTCCTGTGATGACTCCTCCCAAGGTGTCATGATTTTTCCCTGTTTCTTCAATTTTTTGAATCATGGCAGCAGCGGTGGGAGGATCGGGGCACCTGACAATGCTTTTTTCAATCAAGGAGAGGTCCAGTTCCCGGTATGATTTTTCAAGGGCGATATCGCCAACCTGGGAAACGTATGCATGGACTTCTACCCCGGCCTTCCCGAGAATGATTTTTGCTACAGCTCCCGCCACTACCCTGGCTATCGTTTCCCTAGCCGATGACCTGCCCCCGCCACGGTGGTCCCGGATTCCGTATTTTTTCTGGTATGTGAAATCAGCATGGGAAGGACGGTAAGTATCTTTCAGGTTGTCATAGTCACGCGAAATCTGATCCTGATTCCATACTGCAAAGGCTATCGGGGTTCCGAGTGTTTTGCCCTGGTAAATACCAGAGAGGAATTCCACCCTGTCATTTTCCTTGCGCTGTGTGGTGATTTCAGACTGGCCAGGCCTCCTCCTGTCAAGCTCTGACTGAATAAAGTCCAGGTTAATATCAATACCGGGAGGACATCCATCAATAATTCCTCCGATCCCTCTGCCATGTGACTCGCCAAATGAAGTTAACCTGAAGATTTTCCCGAACGTGTTCATTTCTGTAAATACCCGCTTCTCAAACAGTTCCCGGTGCCGCTAAGATAGCTAATCCGTTTGATATTAACAAAAGCTTCAGCAACAGCATCCTGATCCACATCCCATGCTATCGGAATCAGAGCAGCAGCCACTGCTACATCCTGAATTTCCGCATCCGTATGATGCACTCAGGATCTTCGCGATCTCATCGTCGGTAGCCTGGCGAACTTCCAGAATCTGCCCTCTGAAATACAAATCCTCACCGGCCAATGGATGGTTGAAATCCATCCTGACCGCCTCGTCAGAGATTTCCAGTACCAGTCCGTTCATTTTTTGGCCGCTCCCGCTCATCATGGGTATTGTGTTTCCCACCCTAATGTATTCGTCATCAAATTTGCCGTCGGTCATGAAAATATGTTTCGGCACATCCACAATAGCATCTTCATTGACTTCACCATATGCGTCATGCTGATCGATCATCATTTCAAATGTTTCCCCTTCCCTGAGTCCTTCAAGGTTCGATTCAAACTTGGGTAACATCAGCCCCGCTCCAAATAAAAACTGCATCGGACGTTCGGTCGTCACCTGTTCAATCACCTCCCCTTCATTCCCATCGAGCATGAGATTGTATATCAGGGTGACCATCATGTTCTTTTTTATTTCCATCTTGATATATTGTTAATAAGGGTACAAAGAAACATCTTTATCTACAGAGTACAAAATACCCCTCTCCTATTTGTTCATTTTAAGAAGTTTCATACTACTGAAATCGCCGTGCGATTGCACCTGAATAAAATATAAACCCGGAGGCTGATTCTTCAGACCGGTCACAAATACGTTGCCTGTAGGAGCAATCTGCCTCGTGCACACCACAACCCCGTTCGCATTATAGATGCTGATAATTCCGGGAAACATGGTAGTTTCCACTGTGAATGAGTCATAGAACGGATTGGGGTACGCCCTGATCCCCGACTGGTTTACCGAGACAGATGCAGAAACCGTATTCACCCTGACGAGGAATGAATCGGTTACTGTTTTACCTTTTGATGTATAAGATACCACAAAATTTTGCTGCCCGCATTTTCCCTCATGGATATGAACCTCCATCACCCAATTTTTAATTGAAGTTGTATCGCAGGTCCGTTTGATGGTTACGTCAGCCAGATTTTCATCCGGAATCGAAACCACTGAAAAAAAGCCTGAAAGAGCGGGATCGTCGGGATCAGTAAAAATGGAGTCGAGAGGAATGGAAATGAAATGGTTATCGCCGGGATTCCAGGAAATATCCTGTAAAGGATGACTGATAATGGGAGCCATGTCGTGATGGGTCAGGTTGTCAATACAAAAATATGCAGGGGTCATCATCCCCCATGGCCCTGTGTCGGACGATTCAAGGGTAAACCGAAGTTCACTGACAATGCCCAGTGAAGACAAATCAACCCAGGTCCAATTTTTTACAATGTAATCATTATGAGGATCCTCAGATCGGAAATCAGCCAGGTAAAAGATTACCACCCCGGTAGTATCGCCCGAAGAATTGATGCCCGAAATCTTCAACCTGAAGTAATCCGGTTCATTGCCTGAAGCCCCTCCAAATCTATCAGTGAAAGAATCGCCTTTCAGCATGGTCATATAGGCATAGGTGTTGTTGGTAATGTAAAAACCGGATACGGTTCCCGGAACATTCAAGGTTGTTCTCAGCATGCCATAATCGTATGCTACAGCATAATTCTTTGAATGAAATACTCCGCTCCCTGAAATGGCACTGAACTGATTGGTCCAGTCAGGGGTTACAGTGTCGGTTTTATTGGAATAAGCAAATCCGCTCCAACTTCCCCATTCTTTGTTGTAACTGTTGTAAAAGGTAAAGTTACCGCAAATAAATTTTCCACTCCCATCCGATCCGTTCCAGAAACTCTCCTGATTCAGGGATAATTCTTCAAATGTTGCTGCTTCCTGCGCGTGAAGAAAGCATCCAAATGACAGGCTAAGAAGCGATAAAGTTATTTTTCTCATAAAACACTATATTTTAACTGATTAAATAATTCATTTAAAACAAACCTGTCAGTTTGAGCTTTATGAATTTAAGAAGGTGAAGCCCGGTCAGGTGCTTTTCGTTGATCAAATGAAGTTTTTGCATAATAAATTGTATTTATGATTTTTAAATAATAGTGTTTCAACTGTTGATTTCAATAAGACCGTTTTGCTTTATGAAATTGTAACACCTGCAAAGCAGCAGGGGAAGATGCTCGCCGGAATTCAACCGCTTCAAACATTTTCATCATAAATTCTCAATTGAACAGGTAGTCACCCGAATTGATGCCTACCGTAAATGTGTCGATGGCTGTTCCGAACGACGTATACCGGTAAATAACCGCATTCCGTGCGTAATCCAGTGCATCGGAAAGATAAATATCCCCTGTTTCGGGATCGATTCCCAAACTGAAGAACAGCCTTTGTCTCGCCTCAATGAACGGTGTACCGGGCAGTTTTCGTTCCGTAACGGCCATTTTATACAGATCGCCTGCGATGATCAGCAGGGTGTCCCCTGACGGGTTTAATTTCATATCTCCTGGATAACCGGTCGGTAACCTCCATTCATAAATCTGTTCCACGGTATGGGTTTCCGGATCAATTCTGGCAAGCGCCGGTTTCCGGATATCATCTGCTGCCCCTGTGTAGCTTCCACCGCAGAGAATCCAAATTTTACCCTTTCTGTCGGTCACGATTCTTTTCGGTTGTGGCGGAACTGTGATGGAATCGGTTACCACGTCGCGATCAGCATCGATGACCAACACCTGGTTATCGTACGACCAACAGGTCACAAAAACCTTGTTCCCTATCCTGGCAAATGTTTCCGTGGGGTGTTTCACCGAATTGGGTTTCCCGTCGGAAACAACGATGGTGCCTGTCTTCTGAAGCGTGCCCGGGTCAAAGATTGTAATCTTCCTTGCATATAAATCACTGATATATCCTTTATGGTCGCTTACGATTTCGATATACCTCGGTGATACAAGTCCCGGTACCACTCCTTTGAATTCGAGTGTAACCGGGTCGAGTGCCACGACTTTTCCCGAATTGTTTACCACCACAAACAGAAAATTTCCGTGAAGTGCCATGGATTGAGCCACATCACCCAATGGCGCTCCGTTTCTCGCATAAAAAACCTGGTTGTAAACCTGCTTCTTTTCCTTGTCATAAAACGACAACGAAGAATTGCCATACATATAGTTCCCTTCGCAGGTAATGAAAACCCCTTTTTTATCCCCCACTGGAACGAAAATAGTATCTACAGGCAACTCCTTACATGAAAGATGGAGTATTCCGGTCAGGGATAATATTTTCAGAATATTTTTCATTTTAATGTTCCTACCGTAAGCATCACCGAATAATACCTCCCAGGCATCGGACGCCATAACACCTGTTGATAATTGACATTGAAAAGATTATCGGCTTTCAGCTTCACGCTTGCTTCAAATCGTTGAAAGCGAATGATTTTTTGAAACGAGACATTGGTTAGCCAATAGGGATTCAGTACGCTTTCATAAATAGTCCATCTGTTGTTCGATTGGGTATACCTTCGTCCGGTGTAAGCGACATCAACGTTCATGCTCCACTTTTTGTACCCAGTCGTGGCATGTAGGTTTGCAATGCTCTTGGGTATGTATACCAGCTGCTTGTTTCGTGTCTGGTCGACAGACACGACTTCCTCCTGGTTGGACACAAGCGTCAGGGCGTAATTACCACTGATCACAGTTTTGATATGGCGGTGTTTCCATTCAGCCCTGAAATCGTACTCAAAACCGCGGGAAACGACCTTCTCAAGGTTAGTAGCTTCCCAATACCAGGCTCCAGTTTGTGAAGGCTGCCAGATGATCCAGTTCCTGATTTCCGAATAATAGACCGATACCTCATGCCTGAAGGTCAGATTCTTCCGGTTAAATGAATTGACCAGGGCAAAATCGCCTGATGTACCATCCTCGGCATTTAATCCGGGATTTCCTCCCGGAATCCAATAAAGGTCGTTCAGTCCCGGTTTGTGGTAATTCCTGGCCAGGTTCAGTTTCAGCACAAGGGGGAAACTGATCGACGCCTGCCATTCAAATCCAGCTGATGGAATAAAGACCATGTTTTTCCCATCAAAGTATTCCATTCCCGATGAAAGGAACATGGCTGTCCGCCAGGTTGGTTTCCAGTGTGCGCCCACAAGAAGGGATGCCTCTTTCCTGTTATGGTTATATCCTGTTTCTTTCAGCCTGTCACGGATATTCACATGGTAATAATTTGCTTCCAGTTGCGCATTGTAAGAAAATATTTGTGAAGGTGACCTTCTGTATTTCAACCTGTTTGTAACACTGCTTTCAATGCATTCGGAACTCTCATTGACGTATCCGGGGTCAATCGTCCTTCTGAAATATTCCATGTTTGTATGTGAAAAACCGCCAGAATATTCCAGTGCTCCGTTTCTGTAATACCTTTTCAGCTCTGTCTGGCATCTGATCTGGTGGTCATCCTGTTTTTCCTCCCTTGGTGCCCCCTGGTACGACATGAGTGCAGGCAGGTCGCGGTTGCTGTTCTGGTACCAGAACCTGAATGCTGCAATTTGTGTGCTTTCCCGTCGGATGTAAAACTCCTGCAGAATAGCTGTTTTGATGTATCCTGCATTTTTCAGGGTATCATGTCTGAAAGGAATGACTCCGACATTGTAAAACGGAAAATCATTTTCCGATAAATCGACCATGATACGGGTTACCGAACGCATGTTTCCAATTCCTGCCTGTACCTTCGCCATCCCTTTCCTGGTATGGAATGCCGAATGTTCATAGCCAAGGGTGAATTTGTTCCTGAACTCCCAATCGGGCATATTCTGCAAATGGATACTACCCCCCAGCGCACCGGTTCCTTCGGAAAGGGAGCTTCCTCCATGCAGGAGAAAGAGGTCATCGATAAAAAAAACAGGCAACAACGAAAGGTCAGCGTACCCCCGTGAAGGTGAATTCAGTCTTGTTCCATTCCAGTATAACTGGGTATGCGAAGCTGCACTCCCCCTGAAATTTGCAGTCGATTGTGATCCAAGCCCATAACTCCGGATGAAAACCGGTGTATTCCCTGAAAGCAACTCTGAAAGTGTGGAGGTCATCCCTTTTATAAGGGATAAAGAGTCGGTCCGGGTGATTTTCAATCCGGTTTCTTCAAGTTTTCTTTTTGCTACTATTTCAATTTCAGGTATATACACTGTGTCCATTGGCGTCTGGGAAGCAGCAGTTTCAATCAGGTACAAACTCATGATCAGGACAGCCAGCGCTCTCATTTCTTGATGAATTTGCTCCTGAAAATATTTTTATTATCTTGACATACAATCATATAAACACCACTATTTAGATTTTTAATTGATAAAGGTTGATGACTAACAGGGGTCATCCATTCCATCACTGATTTACCTGTCATATCAATTATCTTTAACTGAGTGGCATTTGCAGTGATTCCGCCAATCCGGATATAATCACCTGCAGGATTGGGATATACCTGAAGTTCATTCATAATAGGTTTATCGGTTCCCGTAGTGATTCTGTTGAATATCCACATGGCATCGTTGCCCGAACTGATAATAGCAGGCAGGCTGGTATCTATTTTAATCACTGCACTTCCATTTTTATCGGTCAGTTCGCAATAATTCCTTCCGAGGCAGAGGGGCTGGTTCTCCAAAGGAACCGGAACAGATTCCCTGATGCCGGCAGAGGGATGATAGGAACACCTTACCATTGTGGCCGACACCTTCACCAACCCACCCGGCTCAATTGAATCGGGAGTTGCAGTAAACAGGTTCAGTATCCATGATTCCAGGAGGTTGCCAACATGGTATATAATGATGGTATCGCCGTTTGAAACGTCTGTTTTATCCAGATTATTAAGATAATTCTGTCCATTTTTCCGGATGACCCATCCTTTTGCATAGGCCGAAGGAGAGGTTCTACCACCCCAGCCATAGGAGAAAATTCCGTCCTGCTCAACAAAATAGAGGTACAATCCAATTCCCGGTTCAACTGATTCTTTCATCTCAAACCGGGCTCCTGCTTTTGTAAGAATGGATGCAACAGCGTCAGCAAGCGAAAAACTGACCGCACCAGCAGCTCTCTTTTCTCCTGTCGCGGAGCCACCTGAAACAACATTCGGTTTCAGATCAATCCATTGAAACGGCAGAAGATTTTCTTCGTCTGATTTAACCGAAGAATAAATTCTGACTGCCTGTTTGGCAGGAGGTACGATAATTCTGGCGGTTCTGGTTTTGCCAGGGAATCGCGTTGTCTCGATTTTCAGCTCCGTATCACCCGATCGCAATGCTGTCAACAGGAATCCTTCTTCCTGCTTTTGAACGCTTAGTACTGTGGTGTCGGAAACGAAAATATTCCAATTCATTCCTGGTATTAAACTGCCGAACTGGTCAAGGAGACCGGGAGTCAGCAGGAGCGTCTGGCCAGGCAACATAGTCAAAGGAAGTCCGGGCAGCATGATTGAATCGGGACTCAACACGATTACAGTGGTTTCTGCATTCACCTCAGGTCTTGCTAAAACGGATGCTATGACGGTATATCTCCCCCCTTTTTTGCAGGTTACCATTCCTGTGTTTGTCACTTCAAGAGACTCCATGCCGGCAGAATGGAATCCGATCGGATCAGAAGCAATCCTGCCTTGCCTGAATAAGTGTGCAGATAAAACCAGGCTATCTCCTTCGAGAATTTCCGGGGGGTGTGAATGGATCACCATCATTTCATCAGGACCACTTGTACCAGGCATCTGACCGGTTGCAACTGCAAATCCCACTTCGGTCGATAATTCCCCCAGCTGGCCGGTGATCATAAGGGAACCTGTTGTAATTTTTATGAAATCAATCCGGTCCAGGTCAACATACTTCCCTGCAGAATCAACTGCCCACGAAATGTCAATGGGATCGCCACCACAACCTTCCTGAACTTCTGGAGTATAGGGATTATCAGGAACTGTCAGGGCGGTATTGCGAACCATACCCATGTTGTCGGCATATCCGAATGCAAGCGGGGGCAGGATTGTTTTTTCATCCGACGTGCTTGCAAAAATTCCAAGGTGCGGCCCTTCAAAAACAACAGAATCGGGAGGATATTCACAGAAGACCTCCTGTTCGGGATAATATGACTGGAGATGAAACTCATTTTTACGGAGGGTTCCTGTATTATTTGCCTCATCAGTCCAAACAGCAGAACCATCCCTGGCACTCTTCCATTTTAGCCGGTAATGCTGCTTTGTCAGGGGATTGAAATATTCGCTGCCGGCAATCTGGTACCATCTGTCATCGGGAAGACCGTTGTTGTTCAGGTCTTTCATAACCCAGACAATTCCCGGTTCCGAGGACCCGGGAAAAGCATTCCCGAAAATTGTGAAATCAATTCCGTATGGATGATCGGGATGGTTATAAACCGGGGCGGAGAAACCGAGTGTGATGCTCCCGCCGAACGAACCAAGCGAAACAAGCTGGTTGTCAGCAATGGTTATATTGTGTGCAGCTTCAGGGGTTCCAAGATATGGCAGATTTATAAACTGCCCCGGTGCAGGAAAATATTCAAACAATCTGGTGGTTCTGTTCTGCTGCCCCTGAACTGCCAGGCAGAACGAAAGTCCAACCCAAAAAAATAACTTCTTTTTCATTCCCCTTTGTTTATTTTCAACTCAGGGAAATAAAACTCAGGTTTTACAACCCGGCTTTTATTCCCGAAAGCAAATGATGATGTGGCAGGTCTTCTGGCTCTCTTCTTCCTTTCTACGCCTTCCCGGTATAGGCCAGTGGCATTTTGTAGCGGAATATGAAGATTACAGCTGCGGGTACAGCTCCGGCATCTCACCGGATTCCCTATTACTCACGATTAAATGAACCAAATCATGTTACAAAGTTAGAATATCTTCGGGTGACTCGTATCAGGGATGCATGAAGTTTCATGAAATTTATCAACAAATTGACAAATAACCTTAACCGGTTCGGGATAATTACTGTATCTCCTTATTCAGGAATGTTACTTGTTAAAATCAAGATTTTTATTTAAAATTTTCAGATTTAAAAAAAATTCCGATCCGCAAACCGTCATATTTTCTTTGATCGGGAAACTGCCTTCAATGGGCAAAACCATGTATTGTGTGATCAGGATGAATCAAATCAATCGACCGCTAGAATCCTTTGATTAATAGCGGTGAAACGGAGGTTTTGCATTCAACGGCCAGGATTTCACACCTTTTAAAAGGATCAGATCAGTTTCATCACTGGTAGCTGTTCTTAAAAAAAGGGACCATTCGGGATAACCGGAAAGAATGTTCTTATGACCATTCCTTCCCACGAAGCTCCGAATTCCGGATTCCCCATTCATCCATTGAAATGATCGATCAATGCATCTTGACAAATAGAATGAATAGATTTAAATTCGTACTGTTTTTTAATCGGAGTCTGAAAATTTTTGCCTGTATCACACAAGGAATATCGTTACAACATTGATCTTTTAGATTTATCTATGACTGAACAAGAAGCACTCGGGAGAATAGAAATGCTCCGAAACCAGCTCGAAGAGCACAATTACCGCTATTATGTTCTTTCAGAACCCGTTATCACGGATTATGAATTTGACATGATGATGAAGGAACTAGAGCAGCTCGAAAAAGAATTTCCGGGATTTTATGATCCTTTTTCTCCGACACAAAGAGTCGGGAGCGATAAAACCAGTGAATTTGCCCAGGTGAAACACCGGTACCCGATGCTTTCGCTTTCAAATGTATACTCTTTTGCCGAACTTGCTGAATTTGACCAGCGGCTCAGAAAAGAAACGGGATCCGAGATTCAGTATGTTTGTGAACTGAAGTTCGACGGGGTTTCCATTTCCCTGACCTATGAAAACGGTCGTCTCGTAAGGGCAGTGACCCGTGGTGACGGTGAGACGGGCGATGATGTGACGGCCAATGTCAGGACGATTCCATCCGTTCCGTTGCGGCTCAGGGGAAATCAATACCCTCAGATGTTTGATATCAGGGGGGAGATACTGATGCCTTTCCGTGTTTTTGAAGAACTGAACAGACAGAGAGAAGATGAAGGTGAATCTGTTTTTGCAAATCCGCGAAATGCGGCATCCGGCACATTGAAGCTTCTCGATCCGGCCGTTGTGGCTTCAAGGAAACTGGATGTATATATGTACATGGTTCCGGGAAATTCATTCCCCGCCGGAACACATTATGAAAATTTAACATTGGCACGCTCCCTTGGATTTAAAGTGTCGGAGTACATACAGGTATGCAAAGGAATAAATGAGGTGACCAGGTATATTGAGAAGTGGCAGACTGAAAGGTTCAGGCTTCCTGTAGCTACCGATGGTGTGGTAGTCAAGGTCAATTCACTGAACCTGCAGGAAAAGCTGGGATATACGGCCAAGTCGCCCCGGTGGGCTGTCGCTTATAAATACAAAGCCGAACAGGCAGTCACCGTTTTGAGATCGGTCGTTTATCAGGTAGGACGAACCGGGGCTGTTACCCCTGTGGCCAACCTGGAACCTGTTGCCCTCGCGGGAACACGTGTAAAACGGGCATCTCTGCATAATGCCGATTTTATTTCGGCTCTTGACCTTCACATCGGCGACACTGTTTATGTGGAAAAAGGAGGTGAAATTATTCCGAAAATTACAGGGATCGATATCTCCCGAAGGCATCCGATGGCTTTACCCGTGAAGTTTATCACCAATTGTCCGGAATGCGGAAGCCCTCTTGTCAAACATGAAGGGGAAGCTGCGTGGTATTGTCCGAATGATACAGGATGTCCTCCACAGATCAGGGGCAGGATTGCTCATTTTTGCAGCCGGAAGGCTATGAATATTGACGGAATGGGGAACGAAACCGTGGACCTGCTCTTTAAAAACAACCTGGTGCTAAAGGTCAGCGATCTTTATAAACTGAAAAGCTCCCAGCTTTCGGTACTCGATCGAATGGGAGATAAATCAGCGGCAAGAGTTCTTTCCGGGATCGAAAGCTCAAAGTCAGTCCCTTTCAGCAGGGTACTTTTTGGATTGGGCATCAGATATGTAGGGGAAACCGTTGCTAAGAACCTTGCAAATGCCACAGGATCATTGGAGAAACTCCGTTCAATGTCAAGGGAAGAATTAACCAGCATCCCTGAAATAGGAGAGAAAATTGCCGACAGCATCATCGAGTATTTCCGGAATCCCGATCACCTTGCTATCATTTCGGAACTTCAGTCACACGGGATTCAGCTTGCGTCAGCAGGGGATGAAAAGTTGGCAGAATCAAACCGTCTGAAAGGAATCACCATTGTAATCTCAGGGACTTTTAAACATTTTTCAAGAGATGAGCTGAAGGTCCTCATTGAATCATACGGAGGAACAAATGGTTCATCGGTTTCAAAAAACACTGGATTTCTGCTGGCCGGGGAGAATGCAGGACCGGCAAAACTGGAAAAAGCACGGCAGTTAAATATCCCCGTTATCACCGAAACCGATTTTCTGGATATGATCAGATAGCCCGAAACTCCGGGTATACACAGAGTGGAATGCTCGGACGTTTTACATACCAATCTTTTATTATTTTTGCGACAATGAGCCTGATTGAAAAATATAAACGGAAGCTCCTGCTGAAACGTGCCGCCGAAATAAAACGGACGGTTAGAATCTGTGCTCCTGACAAAGTCAGGAAAGCCGGCATCATCTGGATGGAAACAGACATCAAAGCATTCAATTATCTTCAGGAGTATTTCAGGTCAAAATCAGCAATTGTCCGGAATATCTGTTTTTCATCGGCAAAGGAGATCACTGAAAGCAATATCATTACAGGGAAAGATCTGAACTGGATTGGTTTTCCAGTCGGAGGAACTGCTCAGACGTTCGTTCAAACCGACTTAGACCTTCTTGTGAATGTTTCTGTCCTCCCCTGTTTTCCCCTAGATGTGATTACCGCCTTATCGGCGGCTTCTTTCAAAATTGGCTGGGATCTAAATTGCTACGGTTTTTACGATCTCACCATAAATGTGGCAAAAAATCCTGATTCACTGTTCCTTGCAGAACAGGTTATATTTTATCTGACTAGTTTAAAAAGTACAACATGAAGTTTGATTTTACCGGAGCAGGTGTTGCTTTGATTACTCCTTTCGGGGAAAACAATGAAATTGATTTCAATGCACTCGAGACAATCATTGAAAAAGAGATTGCAGGAGGTATCGACTACCTGGTTGCATTGGGGACCACTGCCGAAACCCCGACATTGTCGGATGATGAAAAAAATGAGATCGTTAAATTCGTCAGGGAGAAAACCGCTGGCAGGATTCCGTTCGTTGTCGGGATGGGAGGAAACGATACGCGTTCGATGGTAAAGAGAATCTCTTCGTCCGATTTTGAAGGGATAAGTGGCTTGTTGACGGTTGCCCCCTATTACAACAGGCCAGGGCAGGAAGGATTGTACAGACACTTCAGGGAACTTGCCGATGCCAGTCCTGTGCCACTGGTTTTGTACAATGTCCCATCGCGCACCGGTGTAAATATTGAGGCAGAGACTGTGGTTAGGCTTGCGGAGACATCTGACAACATAAGAGCCATCAAGGAAGCTTCAGGAAGTATCGCACAAATGACTAAAATCATCAGGGATGCACCTCCGGGATTCAGTGTAATTTCAGGCGACGATGTGATGGCCTTGCCATTGCTTTCGGTTGGGGGGAAAGGAGTTATATCTGTGATAGCCAATGCATTGCCCAACAAACTCAGCCGGCTGATCC
Organism: uncultured Prolixibacteraceae bacterium; assembly: GCA_964395045.1. Lineage (GTDB taxonomy): Bacteria > Bacteroidota > Bacteroidia > Bacteroidales > Prolixibacteraceae > UBA1413. The sequence continues at coordinate 14,429 of CAYNBE010000061.1, forward strand.
ACTCGGCTATGGCAGGTGATTTTCAAACAGCCGGAGTACTTCACCGCGAAATGAGCGAACTTTTCAGGCTCCAGTTTCAGGATGGCAATCCTGCCGGAGTCAAAGCCATGCTGGCACATCTCGGGCTTATCCGGAATATCCTGCGCCTGCCTCTTACTCCTGCCACCCCAAAAACTACCGGGCAGATCGTATCCGAACTATCGAAAATTACATCATGAATCCAGCGTTCTCCGCCATTCCTTCACCTTGCTATGTAATCCTGGAAGAAAAACTCAGGAAAAATCTTGAACTCATCAGCATGGTCAGGAATGCTGCGGGTGTGGAAATCATCCTTGCTTTCAAGGGATTTGCCATGTGGAGCGTTTTCCCTGTCATCAGGGAGTATATGAGCGGGGCTTCTGCAAGTTCGCTCTGGGAAGCCAGGCTCTGTTACGAAGAGATGGGCACACGGGCACATACCTATTCACCGGCATATCGCCCCGGTGAATTTCCTGAAATCATGGATTATAGCAGTCATATTGTGTTTAATTCGCTAAACCAGTTTGAGCGCTACCGCGGACTTATCAGGGATCATCCTGTAAAAATCTCGCCCGGACTTAGGGTCAATCCTGAATTTTCAGAGGTAAAACCCCTGATATACAATGCCTGTTCTCCCGGTTCCCGCCTGGGGATTTTAGCATCCCACCTTCCCGATAAACTTCCCGAAGATGTGGAAGGGCTTCACTTTCACACGCTTTGCGAATCAGGCGCCGACGATCTTGAAAAAACCCTGGTTGCATTTGAATCTCACTTCGGGAAATACATTCCACAGGTAAAATGGATCAACATGGGTGGAGGCCATCTGATGACTCAAAAAGAATATGATACGGAAAAATTGATTGATCTGCTGATACGGTTTAAGAACAGATATGGGAAAGATGTGATCCTTGAGCCAGGATCTGCATTTGCATGGGAATCAGGAGTGCTCGTATCGACCGTTCTCGACGTTGTTGAGAACAAAGGTATTCGAACTGCTATGCTCGATGTATCGTTTGCCGCTCACATGCCCGATTGTCTGGAAATGCCCTACAAACCGAAAATTATGGAAGCATTCTCCGATCCCCGAAAAGGAAAATTCAGGTACCGGATGGGGGGTAGTTCCTGCCTGAGCGGCGATTTCTCAGGCGACTGGTCGTTTGACAAAGAATTACTTCCGGGCGAACGGATTATTTTTGAAGATATGATTCACTATACGATGGTGAAAACCAACTTTTTCAACGGAGTCGGTCACCCTTCGATCGGAATCATGAAGACCGACGGATCATTTGAATTGGTGCGGAAATTTGATTACAGCGATTACAAAGGCAAATTATCATAAAAATTTAATCCCAAGACTGACCAGATAGACTTTGTTTCTTGTGCTGAAATCGCTCGACTGGTAAACACTGTTCCTTGAGCTTTCGATGCGGGCATCGAGGGTGATAAACCAGATATCGAGCCCTACACCATACTGCCAGCCGTAAAAATGATCGTTGAAATAGTCAGCCTTAAATATAGGAGGTCCTTCCACATTTTTCGTCGTGATAAAACCAAGTACCGGCCCTCCCATAGCCCGGATATTGAAATTGTCCTTTTTCCCAAATTTGATCCCTGCGAGAATCGGAACATCCACACTTGAGAAATCAAAATTGGCAATGGTATTTACAGGGTTTTCATCAATTATTTCACTCAAATCACCGCCACGCGAATTGAAATAAGCCTCAGGCTGCAGAAAGAAACGGCCAATTCCCAACCTGGTGAACCCTCCGATATGGTAATTCAAAGCATTCTCAGAAGTATATTCCCAGGAATCGGAGAAATTTAGTTCCGAAGCAGTCAACCCACCTTTGATGCCCAGGTTGAAACTGAACTTCGACTGGGCAGATGTTTCTAGGAAAGCCACCACACATAAAATAAAAAGCAACCTTTTCATAATCGATTCATCATTTAAAAATTGTCATTTT
>CAYNBE010000062.1:0-1606 GCA_964395045.1 uncultured Prolixibacteraceae bacterium
GGTTCCTGTTCCAATTCAAACTGGCCGAAACCTGAGAAACCGTAACGGAATTTTCAACCCGGTTTAAATTACCTATAATACGCATGAACTGAAAAGAACAACTATGAAAAGGTGCCGTTTTTTTACTGTAAAAACAAACACATAAACAAAGCATTGACTGCCAGGCTGTTGTCAATATGTGATTTTAAAAATTTTAAAATGGTAACCAGGTGGTTGTTGACGGTATTTTCGGAAATATCCAATTTTTCGGCGATTTCTTTATGTGTCAGGCCATCTTCCCGGCTTAAAAGAAAAATCTCTCTCTGTCGCGGTGTGAGTTGCTCCAGAAGGGAGTGGATTTGATGGTTCAACTCCTTAAACCGGATTTCATCGATGACCTGGTCTTCGGAGTCGATTTGCTGCAGTGATTTTAAATATTCCCTCGATTTGTTCTCGCTCATCCTTTTGCGCAACAAACTGATGGTAGAGTTGTAGGCAATTGTAAACAGAAAGGATTCGAAGGAGGCATAAATGTCAATTTTACTTCTTGATTCCCAAATCTTCACAAACACTTCCTGTACAATCTCCTCAGCATCTTCATCCTGCTTCAGGTACATCAGAACAAACCGGTGCAATTTATGACAATACATTTTGTAAATGTCATTGAAAGCAGCTATATCCCCCTTTTTCAGGAGTTTTACCAGTTCCGTATTTGATGTGCCATTCTTCACCGGATTGTATCGAAAGCAGAATTGTCTGATTGACAATCAAATTTATATAATACTTTAATACCCTATTTGTTCGGCAAGTTATGGATTTTTTCGGAAATATTCGTCCAATTCCATGATTTGCCTCAACTCAGCCGTACCACTTCCCAACCATTTTTTATGGAATCAGAAATATTCCAGGCATACGCATTTCGGCCGCTTCGCGGCCCTATCTTTGTAAACCAAAATTCAACCCAACAGCCAACAAGCAGCGTTGCGGTGAAATCTCTTTCCCGGATTTCGCCATCTCGTCCCTCTTTGTTGGTTTACCTCACCCCCTGTTGATAAATTGCTACCATATTGACGTACAGTTATTTCCCCCTCTCCAGGCTGGAGAGGGGGTGAGGGGGTGAGGTATTCAAAAACTGATCAAGATTTCAGGCTAAAGCGAAATGGAAATCAATTCTGAACCTAACCGATGCAATCCTTTTTCAATTTTTTCGATCTGTGCTTTGCGTGGTTTTGATTTCCGGTGCAAATAACTCCACAATTGCTTTTGATGGATCCCTGTTATCTTTTCTAAACCAGATAAAGATAAAATGCCTGAATAATACTCCAGCAAACTTTCAGTATCAAATTTATATACGATCTCAAAATCTTCATCCAGAAAATCCGGATAAGAAAAATGCTCCTCATTAGCTGTCGTTTTGAAAAAATCCATTTGTTGGATCATATCCTTTTTAGCGGCCTCAGCTGAATTTCCCATTCCGGAAAACATCTCATTTATACAGTACACACTGAAGGTGCCATCTTTTGCTCTTTCAATTATTGCTTCGATTGTTTTCATATCTTTCGATTTTTGATATCTTTTAATCCCATCTCTCTTTTGATCTTCATTTCCAAACCCTTCCCAACTTCCC
>CAYNBE010000062.1:1616-16309 GCA_964395045.1 uncultured Prolixibacteraceae bacterium
GGTCGCTGTGTAAAAGACGCCGTTTTTCCCATAAATAATATGGCTCCCGCTTTGCCGAACCACCTTCCAACCATTTTTTAGAACAAGCTTGTTCAATTCGCGTGATTTCATATATTTCTTTGTGGTAATAGAGGATAAAGATAGAAAATTTTCTATTCATACGGTTTGAATAATAGATTATTTACATTTTACCTTCGTGAGCTTTGTGATTCCCTTGGTGTTCCTTTGTGGTTTTTAAATTATCTCGTTTTTCATACGATATGGTTGATACAAGAACTGTTTAAAAATTTGAATATTCCTGATTTTGCCCAGGTATTCATCCCTGCATCCTTCTTTACCGGCACCAAATCGACCGACATGAAGAAATCATACGCAGTGCCGCGCCTGAATCGCTTTGATTGGTTATTTTTACAAAAAATTCGGTTACTCAATTTTCTATGCTGCACATGTACCCGTTTGGATATCTACTGCAAGTAACAGGTGTCAATGTAAAAGGGCCTGACGGGTATGCCTTTCTGGGCATCCTGATTGCATTGCTGCTTCCGATCTTAATTTACTTTACGATCAGGTTCTCCGGGAAACGGGGAAAAACAACCGAGAAGCGGTTCTTTCTGAGGAAACACACCCTCTTGCTTACCCTTGATAAAAACAAATTGTATCATCCGGAAACTCTCAGGATGTCGGTGAGAAATAAAGGGAAAACCGATGTGGATATTGACAGGCCCATGCTGGTATTTTCATGGTACCTTCTACACAGAAAATTCAAACTCAAGGGTACCGAAGGGTATCATTTCTATCCCTTGCTGCTTGAACCCGGAAAGGTTCATGAGCTTTCGATCGACCTGGGTCATTTTTACCGGTATGATCCCCATCTGAAAAAATTTCCCAAAATAACCATTGTGGTAAATTCGGTCGACCGAAGCTGTTCAGTAAAAAAAAGTGTCAGGATCAGAAAAACACTTTTTGCCTGAATGCGCAACTGGCATTTTAACCATATCGATTTTTCGGATTATCCCCATTATGCCGGTGATGATCTGGGTGTTATATGGTCGTCGGATAAAACATCATTCCGGATATGGGCCCCAACCGCCCGAATGGTAGAGCTTCGCTTGTACCGAACCGGAAAAGGGGGCAGGCCGGTGAAGGTGGTTCAGATGGAAAAAGGAACAAATGGTACCTGGATTCATGAAGAACAGGGAGACCTGAACGGTCTGTTTTACACTTTCCAGGTGAACGACGGGGAATGGCTGCACGAAGTGGCCGACCCTTATGCAAAGGCTGTGGGGATCAACGGATTGAGAGGAATGGTTTTCGATCCGGCGGGTACAAATCCGGTGGGATGGGAAAACGACCGCGGACCCCGCTATGAATCATTCACTGACTTGATCATTTATGAAACCCACATTCGCGATTTTTCAATTTCCGAAACTTCCGGAATTGAAAACAAAGGAAAATATCGCGGATTCACCGAGACTGATACTATTTCACCATCGGGAGAGAAAACCGGCTTATCGCATTTAAAAGAACTGGAAATTACCCATATACACCTGCTTCCTGTAAACGATTTCCAGAGTGTGGATGAAGAATTTCCCCTTCTGAAATACAACTGGGGATACGATCCGCAACACTTCAATGCACCCGAAGGTTCCTATTCGTCCGATCCTGCCGACGGAAGGGTCCGGATCAGGGAATTGAAGCAGCTGGTCAAAGATTTGCACACTCATGGAATAGGAGTGATCTTCGATGTGGTTTACAATCACACATGGTTGACAAAAGGGTCGGTGCTAAACCAGACCGTTCCGGGATATTATTACCGGCAAAACAGGGACGGTTCCTTTTCGAATGCATCGGGTTGCGGAAATGAAATCGCTTCCGAACGTTCTATGGTCCGCAAATTGATCATCGACTCCCTGCTTTACTGGATCAAGGAATACCATGCAGATGGTTTCCGTTTCGATCTGATGGGTATTTATGACATGGAGACCATGCGGCACATCCGCTATATAATCGATAAAACCGATCCCCGGGTATTCCTGTATGGCGAAGGATGGACAGCCGATAAAAGCCCCATGCCCGCAGAAAGGAGGGCAGTCAAGAAAAACATTGCCTATTTGCCGGGAATCGCGGCATTCAACGATGATTTCAGGGATGCCATCAAGGGCAATCATGGAGAGAAGACGAGCCCCGGATTTGTGAGCGGACTCACATTAAGGGAGGAAGCGGTCAAATTCGGAGTAGTGGCTGCTACCTGGCATCCGCAGATTGTATACAGCTTTGTTGAAAGCTCACATGAACCCTGGGCCAGGGAACCTTGTCAATGTATCAATTACGCCGCCTGCCACGACAATTATACCCTGTACGACAAAATCAGGCTGACACTACCCGGTGCCGGTGAGGAAGAGATCAAAAAAAGGGTGAAACTGGCCGGTGCGCTGATCCTTACCTCTCAGGGTGTACCTTTTCTTCATGCCGGAATGGAGTTCTGCCGCAGCAAAAATGGGGACGGAAACTCTTTCAAATCGCCCGATCTGGTCAACCAGATTGACTGGTCCCTGAAAACCCGTTACAAAGACGTTGCCGAATACTACCGGAAACTGGTTCTTTTGCGCAGAAACCACCCCGTTTTCAGGATGCCTGTTGCAGATATGATCAGGCGCAATCTGAAATTCAGAAAGGGATACAAGCCGGGAATTATAGCTTATATGATCGACGGGAAGGAGTCAGGGGACACTTTCAACCAGGTGCTGCTCATCTTCAACGGGCTTTCTGAAGCTGTTGAAATAACCATTCCTGACGGCAGGTATGTTATCATTGCCTCCGGAAGTGAAATCAATGAGCAGGGGATCGAATTGGTTGAAGGCAACCATGTGCTGGCAAAAGAAATCTCCATGACCATTCTGGCCAGGATGTCAGAAAGCAGCAAGGAGGAGGTCAATGTCCTTGACTGGGAAATTGAACAGGTTCCCCACATCGCGGTTTGTCAGAAGGCCATGGTACAACCAGACTCCTTTTCTGAAACCCCTCGACGTGGTGATGTAGTTTTCGGGGCCCCCGCAGTCGCCCATTGAAAGCAGAATGGGGAGGAGAATGTTGCTGATCGCGATGGATGCAGTCCGGGATACCAGGGAGGGAATATTGGGTACACAATAATGGATCACGCCAAATGTTCTGAAAACCGGGTTATTCAGATCGGTCGGCCGGGATGTTTCAAAACACCCTCCCTGGCTTACATTCAGATCGATCACAATGGAACCTTCTTTCATTTTGCCGATCAGTTCGGCAGAAACCCTGAACTTGGGGGTTGTATTGAACGGCATCGCCCCGATCACAACATCGGCCGATGCAAGTGCTTTTTTCAGAACCCTGGGGTAAAACACGGAGGTAAAGATTCGCTCTCCCAGTTTTTCCTCGAGCTTGTTAAGGTCTTCCACCGAATTGTCGAAGACCTTGACAGTAATTCCGCGGCTCAGTGCAGCCCGTGCTGCAAATTCTGCAGCAGTCCCCGATCCTATGATTACCAGTTCGGCCGGAGTGATCCCGGTCACATGCCCGAATAAAACCCCCTTGCCACCCCTTGAATTGCTCAGGTATTCGCTGGCGATGGTGATGGCAGTCACCCCCGATATCTGGCTCATCAGATGGACAAACGGCAACAATCCCGATTCATTTTCGAGGTATTCATAAGCGATGCAGGTGATCTTTTTCTGCATCATTTTTTCGATGGTCTCCAGGTTATACGACTGTATCTGCATGTTGGAAACAACCACCTGGTTTCCCCGCATCAGATCTATCTCACTGCTATCGAAGGGAGCTATGCGCAATATAACATCACATCGGAAAATTTCCTCCCTGTTTTCCACGATCACCGCCCCTGCTTCAAGGTAGTCACGGTCAGAATAGCTGGAATGGGTTCCTGCTTCCTTTTCGATATAAATCTCGTGACCGTATGATACCAGAAGGTCGACAGCCTGTGGGGTTAAGGGAATCCTGTATTCAACTTTCAGAAAATCGGAAGGTATTCCAATGACTATCTTTTTCTCCTTGTGTTGCACTTCGAGCATCTCTTCCTTTGGAAGCAACATGGTTTTGGATACCGGAAGTCCAGATCTGGTTTTTTCTATGGCACTCATATTTCAGGTTACTTGTTTTGGGAAGGTTTCTTTCAAATCAGATTATTTCAAAGGTTCACCGATGCACTCAGCCCTGATGTTCCGGGTTCCCTGAGCTTCATAATTCAGGTATACCGCCACATGGTTTGCGGGCAGCAGTTGTCCGATTTTTTCCGGCCATTCGATCAGGCAGAAATGGTTGCTGTAAAAATAGTCTTCATATCCAAGATCGTACGCCTCCTGTAGATCCCTAATCCTGTAGAAATCAAAATGGTAGATGAACAATCCATCCGCTGTACGGTATTCATTGATGATTGCAAAAGAAGGACTGTTAGGGATATCAGGCGAACGGAGCACTTTGCAAATCTCCCTGATCAAAGTGGTTTTCCCAGAACCCATTTCCCCGTAAAAAGCAAATATCCGTGCACCGGGAAATGAGCAGAGCAATTCTGAAGCTACACTTCCTAAATCTTCCAGGCTTACACGGTTTCTTTCAAACATTGTCAGGGTATGAATGCATGAAACGAAATTATATATAATTTTACCAAAAATACATAATCCTGAATAATTATGAACATACCTGATAATCTGAAGTATACCCGGGATCACGAATGGATCCGGATGGAAGGTGAAGTGGCTTTTGCCGGGGTGACCGATTTCGCCCAAGGTGAACTGGGAGACATTGTTTTTGTCGAAATCGAAACCAAAGGGGAAAAGCTTGACAAAGGAGAAGTATTCGGGACAATTGAAGCGGTAAAAACAGTTTCGGACGTATTCATGCCTGTTTCGGGTGAAGTGCATGAAGTAAATTCGGCTCTGAACGACCATCCGGAACTGATCAATAAGGACCCCTATGGGGAAGGGTGGATGATCATGGTCAGGATGACGAATCCCGGCGAGCTGGATGAGCTTCTCTCTCCAGATGAATACAGGAACATGGTGAATGCCTGATGGCCCCGGAAATATACCAAACAAAAAAACCAGGATTGTAAATCCTGGCTTTTAAGTGATATATTGATTGATTAACCACATTTTGATGAGCCGCACGACACGCATTTAAGGCATCCTTCCTGGTAAACCACGTCGTTGGAGCCGCAAATTCCACATCTTGCATCATCAGCAATGGTTCCGTTCGGAATATATTTTTTCAGTGCACGCGCCACTCCTGCTTTCCATGAGTTGATGGTCTCATTATCAAGCTGAAGGCTGGTCACCAGTTCAACCACCTTGTGAATGGGCATCCCGTGACGCAATACTCCTGAAATAAGTTTTGCATAATTCCAGAAGACAGGGTTAAATTTGTAGGACAACCCTTCGATTGTTGTTTTATACCCCCTTTTATTGCAATATTGAAAATCGTATCGGGAGGTTTCATCATCTTCCCAGTTCTTGATGATATATCCCTCTGTAACCGATCTTGGAAGCAGGATTCCATCTTCATCATCGCTGAGCCCGGTAAATATTTCATAAGGCATGTTGTCGATGAGCCCAATGAATGCAATCCATTTTTCCTTATTATTTCTGAAACGGACCACTTCGGCCTTTAGTACCTCCGGCCTTTTAGTCGGGAACGGGGATGTTTTCTTTTTTTCCTCCTTTTTATCTGAAATCAAAACACCCGATCTTGAACCGTCCCTGTAAACTGTAACGCCCTTGCATCCGCATTTCCAGGCTTCAAAAAACAGTTTCCCCACCAAGTCTTCGGAGACATGCGACGGTAGGTTGATGGTCACGCTGATGGAATGGTCGACCCATTTTTGAATTCTTCCCTGCATCTGGACTTTTGCCATCCAGTCAACATCATTCGATGTTGCCTGGTAATAGGGGGAGTGCTTCACCAGTTCGTCAAGTTCCTCCTGCGAAAACTTCCTGTTCGAATCGATACCGTTCACTTCCATCCAGGTTTTAAACTTGTGGTGGAAAACAGGGTATTCTTCCCAGTGATCCCCCACTTCATCGACAAAATCGACTCTGACCTCTTTTTCATTCGGGTTTACCTTTCTGCGTCTTTTGTAAACCAGCATATAAACAGGTTCAATTCCGGAGGTTGTCTGGGTCATCATGCTGGTCGTTCCGGTAGGTGCAATGGTCAGAAGGGCGATATTGCGCCGGCCGTATTTCGTCATTTCCTCATACAATACGGGATCGGCCAACCGGATGCGCCTGATCAAGGGATTGTTTTCCTCGCGCTTTGCATCGTAAATTGTAAACGAGCCTCTTTCTTTTGCCAATCTGACCGACGACCGATATGCCTCGAGAGTAATCGTCTTGTGTACCTCTTCTGAAAAATTGATGGCATCTTCGCTTCCATAGCGCAATCCCAGGGCGGCAAGCATATCACCTTCTGCAGTAATTCCTATTCCTGTTCTCCTACCGTTTTCAGCTTTCTGCCTGATATTTTTCCATAGGTTCCGTTCGACCAGTTTTAATTCTTCACTTTCAGGGTCATTGTCTATTTTCTGTAAAATGGCATCGATCTTTTCAAGTTCAAGATCAATGATGTCGTCCATGATCTGCTGGGAAATCTGAACATGTTGCCTGAAGAGATCAAAGTTAAATACAGCATCTTTCGTGAAGGGATGTTCCACATAAGAATACAGATTGATGGCGATTAGCCTGCAACTGTCATACGGACATAAGGGGATTTCTCCGCAGGGATTTGTGGAAACGGTCCTGTAGCCGAGGTCGGCATAACAATCTGGAATCGACTCCCTGATAATGGTATCCCAGAACAGGATTCCCGGTTCAGCCGATTTCCATGCATTGTGGACAATTTTTTTCCAGAGTGAGACTGCGGGGACCTCTTTCTCAAAAATCGGTGTTCCCTGGATGGGGTATTGCTGAACATATAAACTGTTTTCTTCAACAGCATTCATGAAATCGTCGTGAAGCTTCACCGAAACGTTGGCTCCGGTGACTTTTCCCTGCTCCAGTTTAGCGTCGATAAATTTCTCGGCATCAGGATGTTTGACTGATACCGACAGCATCAAAGCCCCTCTCCTGCCATCCTGGGCAACTTCCCGCGTCGAGTTTGAAAACCTTTCCATAAAGGGAACAATCCCGGTGGAGGTAAGGGCAGAATTCTTAACCGGTGAACCTTTCGGTCTGATATGCGATAAATCATGGCCGACTCCTCCCCTGCGTTTCATCAGTTGGACCTGTTCCTGGTCAATCTTCATGATTCCGCCATAAGAATCCGAATTTCCTTCATTCCCAATTACAAAACAATTCGAAAGGGAAGCTATCTGGAAATTGTTTCCAATTCCGGTCATGGGCCCGCCCTGGGGAATGATGTACCTGAAGTCCTTTAGAACCTGATATATCTCCTCTTCGGTCAGAGATTCCGGATATTTCCGTTCAATCCGTGCGATTTCCCGCGCCAGCCTCCTGTGCATATCATCAGGTGTCAGCTCAAAAATATTCCCGAAAGAATCCTTTAATGCATATTTGTTGATCCATACTTTGGCTGCCAGATCATCCCCCTTAAAATACTTCAGGGATGCCTGAAATGCATCTTCATGTGAATAGATTTTTCTGCCTTTGGCTTCCGCGACAGATACCTCTTTAAATGTCATTGCGCATCATGTTTAAGATTCAACCTGGTTTAGAAGCAATATGTTTTATAAATCCTTGAAATCCTTCGCAAAGCAATTTTTTTCCTTCCCGGATTTGATTAGTGCAAGATAATGCCGCCTTGTGTATGTTGGAGTATTTTTTAAGACGAAAATTTAAAAAGTTATCAACTTTTAAATGTTAGTTAACTGATTATCAAATATATAATACTTTTTTCGGAATAAAAAGTGAACAAAAATGCGCAACTTCCCTTAAGAAAATCCGGTCAAAAAAACAACGATATGAATAAAAAAACGAAGGATTTTTTTTCACATTTTTCCAACATCACCGGGGTGGTTGAGGCCTGAAAGAAATACCGAATCCATGATGAGTCTGGTAGCCCCTTGGTTTGTTTTGACATATTCCTTTGCCGTTTCCGAAGCTTTGTGTAACAATTCCTGATCGTGGATAAGCCGAAGGAGTGCCTGATGCAAAGATCCGGATGAACCAACGGGGAAGGCTGCACCCAGTTCAACAAGTTGGCACGCCTCCCTGAATTTTTGGTAATTTGGGCCGAACAGCACCGGCAAACCAAAAGTGGCCGCTTCCAGAATATTATGTATTCCGGCACCAAAACCTCCGCCAATATAAGCAAATGTTCCATACTGGTATAAGGAGGAGAGGATTCCCACCGAATCGACGATCAGGATATCATTTCCAGTGATATTCTCTTCAGTGGCCTGGCTGAACAGCAAAGCTGGTTTTTTCAACATCCGGACAATCCTGTTTATATTTTCGGGGCTAACTTCATGGGGAACGATGATGTATCTGATGTCATCATTGTTTTCGATAAACGGCACGAGTATCTCTTCGTCTGGTTTCCAAGTACTTCCCGCTACCAGCACCTGTACCCCTGCAGCAAACTTATCAACAATCGGGAATGGTTGTGCACTTTTTGCAATGGCAGCCACCCGGTCGAACCGGGTATCTCCGGTAACAGTGCAACGTTCAATCCCGATTTTTTTCAGAAGATCGGCTGACCTCTGATCCTGGACAAACAAATGGGTGAATGAAAAAAGCATTTTCCTGAACCATCTCCCCCAGGGCATTCCTGAAAAGAAGGGCTGCTCCTTCCTGAATATCCCGGATACAAGGTACAGTGGTACACCCTCTCTCTTCAGTTCCGATATGGTATGGTACCAGAATTCATACTTCACAAAAAAGACTAATTCAGGCCTGACCGTCTGAATGAAAAAAGCAGCATTTTGCCTGGTATCGGAAGGCAGATAAAACACCACATCGGCCAGCGGATAATTTTTTCTGACTTCGAATCCGGATGGGGAAAAAAAAGTAAGGATAATCTGATATTGCGGGAAATCTTTTTTAATTGCCTCTATCAGGGGACGCCCCTGTTCAAATTCGCCCAGCGATGCACAATGGAACCAGACAAGCCTCTCCCTGCCTTCGAGGGATGACATCAGTTTCTGCATCCAGTCCTTCCGGCCCTGCCTGTACCGGCGGGCTTTCAAGCTAAATGGCGAGAGCATGAGGATGGCCAGATGGTATACAAAAACCGAGATATCATAGATTACTTCCATTGCTGCACTTTTTTTGCAAAATAACAAAGAATATGATTCATGGGAAAAGCAATCGGATTTTGTACATTCGTTACACAAAAAAATCAAAGAGGTGAACGCAAGAATTTTCATACTGCTTTTAACTGTTTCAGCATTCCTTTCACTTCAGGTTTGGGGTCAGAAAGGAATACATGCCACAAAAACAGGCGACCGGATCGACATCACCATCCATGGCCGTTATTTTACAGGATATCACTTCCCGGAAAATGAAAAATATCCATTCTTCTTCCCGGTGAATGGCCCGGTGTCGGGAAGCAGCCTTACTTCCATGCGCAACGGGGAGTACCCGCACCACAGCTCTCTCTTTTTCGGATGCGACCGAATAAATGGGGGAAACTTCTGGCAGGAAGGACTGGAACGGGGCAGGATTGCCTCCCAAGGTGCAGTCATTGCCGAACAGGATTCCATGCATGTTGTCATTGAGGACAAATGTCTCTGGGTACGTCCCGATGTACCCCCTCCCGTCAGGGATTTACGGAGAATTGTTGTGACTGCCCCTTCACCCGGGATGGTTTATATCGACTTTGAAATTACCATTGAAATGCTGACGGATGTGACCATCGAAAAAACGAACCATTCGCTGTTCAGTGTCAGGATGGACCCGGACCTGTCGGTCAGATACGGAGGAGTGATGGTAAATGCTGGCGGCGATTCGGCTGAAAAAGCGACTTTCGGAAAATACTCCCCCTGGATGGATTGTTACGGGACCAGGGGAGCGATTACCGAAGGGATTGCCATCATGCAGCATCCCTGGAACCTTGATTATCCGGCACCCTGGTTTACAAGGGATTATGGATTTTTCTCCCCTACTTCCCTTTACTGGCCGGCTGATAACAAGGCCACATATTTTGACAAAGGAACCACCCTTACCCTCCGGTACAGAGTACTGGTACATGAAGGTAACACTCAAACCGCTGGTATTGCCGGAGAGTTCGAAAAATACAGGAAAGCATTCTGAACGTTGCAGAGTCTGAAATAGTCGCCTTAATCAGGGGATTTTCCGGAATTTTTAATAGTTGGTAATCGTTCCGGGCTGAAGACTTTTTATTTCATCATGTGCATCATAAATCAGCTTCAGGTCTCCCGAATTTGCAGAATTACAGCTTGAGACCATATTGGGGGCAGGTAATCCGTAACTTCGTTCGGCACATTCCTTTTTTGCTTTTGAATCGGCTTCCTCTTTTGTTTTGGCCAATCCCCAGCCGTAACCCATACCAACATTACCGGTAATGAAACGGTACACCGCACATCCCGTCCCCGAATATGAAAGTACAATCGTACACCGGCCGCCTTTCCTGCTGCAGTTTTCGATGGCCAATTTTTCAGCTTCAGCAAGAGAGGCGCAGTCGGCAGCCCAACCGAAATAGATTCCGTTTCCCCGGTCTATGGCTAGTGCTCCGTACTTCATGACCGTACGAACCGGCGTGGAAACTGCTTCAGCCCTGGTACCGCCTTTCACCTGTGAAAAAAGGAGGACGGGAAACAACAGGAAAAAATAAATCAGGCCTGATGTAGCCAAATTAAAATATCGCTTCATGACAACCTCCTGATACTTTACAATGAATGACAGAATTTAAAAGCATCGTGAATAGAATGAGTTCTGACAACACAATGAACAATATGAAATGTCATTGAAAATCAAAATAATACCAGTAAGTATCTCTCCAACGTTTTCCCATCTCCTGCATAACTTTAATTCCGCCTTCAGCCTCTGCTTTCCTGCGGTCAGAGAGGTATAACTGATACCGGCTCCTGACAGCTCCGCTGACCATGAAACCTCCAAGATAAGGAATTTCAAGCTTTTGGCTCTCAAATATCATGAATGCCTCTTCAATATGACCCGGAATTCTATAATACTTCATTTCTTTCATCCGTTTCACATTATACACCACTTTTTTGTACTCTTTATCCAGCAATAACCACGCCATTCTGCATTCAAATGCCTTTGTATTGTCAGGGTTGGCAATTAGCATCATATCCAAATTCTCCCTGTCGTCGTTGCTGACAAAGAAATCAAACAGGGGCCGGAGTAATGCTTTCCTTCCCAATTCCGGCTCTGATAGTACTGCACCAGGTTTATGGAGCATCTGTTCATACCTGCATGCCCATTTCCTGTAAAAGAGCGTTTTCTTCAGAATTCTGATATACCTTTCTGCAATGGCATGATTTCCATTGATTAAATCCGTTTTTACCAGCATCTTAAGATTTTCGGCCTGATATCCATTGATTACCATGGATTCGTAGGCCAGGTGATATGCTTCATTGATCAGTCCTACAGCATAATAGAAATGAAATGCTTTGTTCAGATTTTCCTTTGTTCTGGGCAAGGTGAGCGATTTTCTATGAAAATCCTGTCGGAAGGTGAACATTCGTTCACACAATTCATTTTTTTCCAACAGGGCAAGATTAAAGAAATACTGACCGGCTGCATTCTTTGACCGGCTTTCTTTATGAATCCGGATTACGTCGTCCCATCTTTGATCGATATACATTTTTTCAAGGATAAGTTCTTTCCGGCGTTCTGAATCAAATTGCATCCCCAGAAACAAAACAGCGGATGCCAAAAGGAGAACCAGAGTGGCAACGGTCAATCCGACAGATGATTTACCTTCTCCCTTTTTGTTCATTGCTGCCTTCAAAATAACCGGGAAAACCACCATATAACCTGACAGGAGAATCTCCGGGAATTTTGAATATGTCAAAGGAAAGACGAGAAGCGATGGGGTTGGCTGAAGAAAAATGATCCCCCTGAATATGAAAAAGGTACATACAACTGACATAACCAGGAACAGAGGTTGAAGAAACCTTTGCTTTCCCTGCAGGAAAGTCAGGCTGTATGTTACAATCATCATCACAAACAGAAACGAAAAAGAACCCGCCAGATAAAAAAGAAGTGGGAAGCATACCGGGATAATGCCTGACAATCCTTTATTCCCCAGTTTAACTGCTTCACGATAACAAACAATCGTCAGCAAAAATCCCAGGGACTGGAACAAGAGTTGGTCCTCCCTGACAAGGATCGGCAGTAACAGGAACGAAGGGAACATAACCGGGACAGGTGAAACATTCTTTTCGCCAGTCAGCAGTTTTGCAGACCTGAAGAAGGATACGGATAAAAGAACAAACAGAACTGTAAGAAAGAAAGAACCAACCAATACACTCCGGTATCCCTGTGTCAGAAAGGCACCGGCATATTCAAGCAATCCCCCGGGTTTGCAGGCAAATGACCGGAAATAATCACCCGAAAAAATAAACAGGATTTTCTTTTCCTGGACAAACAAAAGGCCTTCCCCGAACCAGATAAAATATCCAAATATGAGCAGTCCGGACAATCCCATGATAAAGAATAAAACCAAACTGTCTTTAACAGTTATACCTTGAAGGAGGGTATCATTCCTGAATAAACCGATGTTCCTCCTGATCATATTAAGTTTCCTCCCGGAATTAGTTTTCTCGATACACTTCTTCCCATATTGCTTTAACCGGAATTTCGCCTGAAGCACGGTAAAAATCGCGCGGGCCTGCCTTGATTTTACCTCTCACAAATTCAGGCCGGTTAAAGGTTTTGTCCAGTTTCATATAAAGGGTTGGATCTTTCTGTGGCAGGACAAAAGGTTTTCCGGTATAACCATCGGCTCTGAAATAAGCCAGAAAGGGACGGGCAGTCAAACCATCACCTCTTTTACTGCTAAATACAATCCATCGGCCATTTGACGACCAGGCATGATGACTTTCCGATTCTTCGCTGTTCAAATCCATTTTTGAGATAATGTTTGTCTTCAGGTCGAGCAAATAGAGGTCTGATTCCTTATGCCAGATTGAAAATGTCCCGTAATCAAGCATGGTAAACATTAGGTACCTTCCATCAGGAGAAATGGCAGGCATTGTAGCGCTTTTTCCTGTTTCGCCGGCTGCAAAAACTGTTTCCGGTTTGCCGAAACACCCGGTTACAACGTCAAAATGACGTTTTACAAGATCATACTTTATATTCCGAAGATCGTAATTCCCTCTGTTCTGACTGGTTCTAACATAATACATCCAAGTCCCGCACGGCGACCAGCAGGGGAATGTTTCCATATAGCCCGAAGAATCACTCTCCTGAACCGCTGACATTTTTCCGGTAAGGGTATTGAAAATAACCAGACGCGCCGATTGATCATATACTTCAATCATTTTATGGGAGTACATATGAAATGCCTGCCCGATTTCATTGGAGGAAAACACAATGAATCTTCCCGATGGATGCCATGCAGGATACACCGCATTGGCATTCATTTCCTCTGTCCTTAAAATTTTCCGGACAATCTTGTCTCCCTCCACAAAATAGGTTCCCTTCACGGAACCGCGGACATGGATCATAAACCTGTCAGGATCATTTTTCAGAAACGTATGACAGTTCATACAGTTGTTGTCGAGCAGTTGGTTATCAACGACCGGTGCTTCTTCAAAACCCTCCAGGGAACGCTGGACAACCTTCATCTGCGACCAGGATTCAAATCCGGGGTAGAGAATTCGGTAACAAAGAACCGAATCAATGGGTTCTTCGGCAACGTAAATATAAAAAGGATTGAATTTCTGTATGATATCTTCCTTGTCTCTGACGAAGAGGGTAATTCCTATTTTCCCCCCTTTGTTGTTTTCCAACAACTTTCGCCACATCTTTGGAGAAAACCCAGCTGTGTTCCCTTTTGATTTCATTTCTATTATTTCTCCGTCTACCGAATGTATGAGAATTTTCCATATTCGACCGTTTTCCTTTGAAAGAAAATTCAGCGGTGCGATATTCGGAGGAACAGTCACCCCGGAATAGTCGGGAGTGATCAGAGGTTCTCTTGTAACTGCAATGAAATCCTCTTTAGCGGCATGATTGCAGCATAAAGCAATGAAAGTTGTTGCAGAAACCAGTGCCAGAACCAATATTTTCGAATACTCTCTCATTCTACTCCATGGGTTTGAAAAAACAGCCGGTAAGATTACCCATCTATTTTAACACCTCATTTTTTGTCAATGTTCACTAAAACAAATGTCAATCGTTAACAGCAAACAATCACCTTCTTAAAGTGTTTTGCTCGATTACTCCGCCGCAGAGCGGACGGGGAATACGTTCTCCGGAATTCAAATATATGGCAAATCCCGTTGTATCACCAGAACTTTCGTTATCCATCAAAAAACCAACCGGATTGATTTGAAAACGCCCGGGTTGTTGTGCAAAGAAAAACAACTTTTTTCGTTTCAGATGTTTACCCTGTCATTAAGGAATGTGATCGGGAGTTATCGGATTATCGGGTTAAACGCCGGGTTAAAATCGCATTCAGAAATCATCATCGGTTTACAAAACAATGTAAAATTTTCAACTTTTTATAGCAAAAAATCTTAACCTTGCATATTGTATATA
>CAYNBE010000063.1:0-15867 GCA_964395045.1 uncultured Prolixibacteraceae bacterium
CTCACTGCTGCCTCCCGTAGGAGTCTGGTCCGTGTCTCAGTACCAGTGTGGGGGTGTATCCTCTCAGAACCCCTACTGATCGTCGCCTTGGTAGGCCGTTACCCTACCAACTAGCTAATCAGACGCATGCCCATCTTAAGCCACCTCAGCTTTTACATCTAACCCATGCGAATCAAATGTTTCATGCGGTTTTAATTCCCGTTTCCGGGACCTATCCCCCTGCTTAAGGTAAGTTGCATACGCGTTACGCACCCGTCCGCCGGTCTCATAGTATTGCTACCATTTACCCCTCGACTTGCATGTGTTAAGCCTGCCGCTAGCGTTCATCCTGAGCCAGGATCAAACTCTCCGATGTAATCAAAAAGTTTATTGTTCCTTTTCGCCCAGGTTCCCTCAAATTTATCAACAAAGTCCTTTCACCTTGCTCTTTTGTGCTCAATTATCTAAAGAACTCTTCTTCCCCCCATTCACGGCCCGGATTCGCATCCGTACCCCTATATTCTGGCTTTCCTCTATCTCCTTATATTCCCCCTTTTAGCCTTAAATCGGGTCGCAAAGGTATAAACCTTTTTCTTTCCTGCAAAACTTTTTTGCCCGTTTTATCCAAAAATCTGATGAGAAAACTACATGCAATTCTTTAATCACCTGATGCAGAATCCTTCAAAATATTTTTCCTGATAATAAAACCAGCTTCATGTTCATAAAACAGTGAACAAGTATTACTGCTACGAAAGATTTTGAATAAAAGTTACCTCCTTTTCAGGCCGTCATACGAAATTTCAGACCACTGTCCTGAATTTTTCTTTTCCAAATCCAGACTGAAAAAATAGCTGGGAACCATCCGGATGGGATCAGGACGGCAGGTATTTATAGAAACCCATATCGTCTATCGAACTGCTTCCTATAAATTCGGCATGTGCTCGAACATTTGACTTTGCCAACCTGATGAAATTACGGGCTGACCTTGTATAACCGGGATCGCGGTTTGCATCCAAAACAAGAAGATACCCCATGACGATGTACCCGGCCATCTCAACCATTCTCCTGCTATGAAAATCGGTATATTCCGTATCACCGACCGATAAGACATGGTTTACTGCGTGTTCAAACTCCTCGGTCATAACGATCAGCGAACGTTTCAGGGGTGAAAGCGCGGGGGCTATGTTCTCCGATTCATATATTCTGATTTGTGCCAGATATGCACCTGTTGTGACTCCCCGGATGGCTGCCACAATCTGCAATTGGGTAGTCCCCTCATAGATAGATGTAATCCGAGCATCGCGGTATATCCTTTCGACCGGATAATCTTTCATAAATCCCGATCCTCCATGAATCTGAATGGCATCGTAAGCCAGCTGGTTACAAAACTCACTGGCCATTCCTTTCACAAGGGGAGTAAAAACGTCGGCCAGTTTCTGGAAATTCTTCATCTCCTGACGTTCGGAAGGGTCAAGTTTCCGATTCTCTGAGATTCGGGTATATGATTTAACCATATCGACAAACCGGGCAGTTTCATACAGCAAGGTACGGGAAGCATCCAGCTTTGCTTTCATGGATGAAAGCATTTCAAAGACAGCGGGGAATCTGACAATTTGCTTCCCAAACTGCAACCGTTCATTTGCATAGCTTAGTGCTTCCCTGTATGCTGCCTCCGAAATTCCGACCGATTGTGCTGCAATTCCAAGCCGGGCCCCATTCATCAAGGACATCACATATTTGATCAGTCCCATTTTCCGTTCTCCGACAAGTTCAACCGGTGCATCCCTGAAAACAAGTTCACAGGTAGGAGATCCGATGATTCCAAGCTTATGCTCGATTCTTCTGACAGTTACTCCCCCATTTCTTTTGTCATGAATGAACATGGAAAGCCCCCTTCCATCGGTGGTACCATGCTCACTTCGGGCCAGAACCAACGAAATATCGCCGTCGCCATTTGTGATAAACCTCTTTACCCCATTCAGAATCCACTTTCCTTTTTCTGCATGAAAGGTTGCTTTCAGTTGAACAGCCTGTAAATCGGAACCTGCATCAGGTTCAGTAAGGTCCATCGCCATGGTGGCTCCTTGGCATACCATCGGCAGATAGGTCGATTTCTGTTCGTCCGATGCAAATTCATAAATGGTTTCAGCACAGTCCTGAAGTCCCCAGATATTTACAAATCCGGCGTCAGCACGTGATACGATATCTGCTGCCATGATATAAGGAACAATCGGAATGTTCAAACCTCCGTATTTCCTTGGCAGTGACATCCCCATTAAACCTGATTTGACCAGGGCGTCCAGATTTGCCTGTGTTCCGGCTGCGTATTTCACATGCCCGTCAATCATCATTGGCCCCTCAGAATCAACGCTTCCGGCATTTACAGATATGATTTCACCGCTGATCTCACCTACAACCTCCAATACCTTGTCATAACTGTCCAGAGCGTCTTCAAAATCTATCGGGGCAAAATCAAAAAGCTCTTTATCCCGGAAATCCTGTTCCCTGAGACGTACAATTTTCTCCATCAAAGGATGGGTCAGGTGAAAACGCAGATCTTTATTGTCAGTATAAAAATTTGCCATCTATAATCTGGTTTCAGTAAATTAAAAATATTCTCTATTTGGAATTCTTTTTGTAGTACCTGATCATTTTAGGGATAACATCGGTCACGTCGCCTGATATTACATAATCTGCAATTGAGTTTATCGGTGCTCCCGGATCGGTATTGACAGCAATGATCAATGCCGATTCTTCCATTCCCGCCCTGTGTTGAATCTGTCCTGATATTCCGCAGGCGATGTATAATTTCGGCCTGACGGTGACCCCGGTTTGTCCAATCTGCCGGTCATGCCCGGCGAAACCTGCATCCACGGCTGCCCTGGAAGCTCCCACTTCTCCTCCCAGCACCTCAGCCAGTTCGTACAGCATCTCAAAATTTTCCTTCGATCCCATTCCATATCCTCCAGCTACAATAATGGAAGCTCCTTTCAGGTTCACCTTGCTTTTTTCGAGGTGCCGTTCCATCACCGAAACCTTAAAATCTTCGGGACTGACATAATCGGCTACATTCAGACGAACCACTTTTCCACGATAGCGGGCATCCCTGATCTCTTTCTTCATTACCCCTTCCCTGACAGTAGCCATCTGAGGCCGATGGACAGGGTTGATGATAGTGGCAATGATATTTCCACCGAAAGCAGGCCGGATCTGGTACAATAGGTTTCTGTACAACACACCTTCCTTTTTATCTTCGTGATCCCCGATTTCGAGACCAGTACAATCGGCCGTCAGGCCGCTGTGGGATGCTGATGAGACTCTCGGGCCCAGATCCCTGCCGACAGGAGTTGCCCCCAATAATGCAACCTGAGGCTTTTCAGAACGGAAAAGTTTAACAACAATGGATGTATGCGGTAATGTGGTATAAGGATCAAGACGCGGATCATCAGCCACGTACAAAACATCCACCCCAAAGGGGAAAAGCTGTTCTCCAGCATTTTCAAGGTTCTTCCCAATAACGACGGCTTCAAGTCCGCATTTTAATTCATCGGCCAGTTTTCTTCCTTTTGTCAGTAACTCAAGGCTTACTTCTGCCACAATTCCCTCGTCAGTCTCACAATAGACAAATACGTTGTTCATAATATCCTGATCAAATTATCCGATGGTATGGTTAGCTATCAGTTCTCTCATTAAAGTTTCAATATCTTCATCTCCCGACGAAATATATTTTGACTCCTTTGACTGGAGAACGACATTGTCGATTTTTTTCACTTTTGTCGGGGATCCAGCCAGTCCCAGTTGAGTTAAATCGGTTTCAATGTCGCTTACCGACCACTCTTTAATATTCAGATAGGGTCTTTCTTCGTAAAGCTGGAGATAATCCTCACTGGCTGACTGACGTTCCGAAACGGTTTTGGCATGTTTGAACTTCATCAGAAGCCTGGCATTGCGTGCTCGGCAGGGTGAGGCAGTGCCAACCACCGTGATCAACAGCGGAAGAGGTGATAGAACCGTTTCCACACCGTTGTCAAGTCTTCGTTTCAGAATGACATTTTCTTCGGAAATCTGAAGGATATCTTCCACATAAGTTACCTGTGGAAGTTCGAGTTTCTCGGCTACCTGGGGTCCTACCTGGGCAGTGTCACCATCGATGGCCTGTCGTCCGGCTATGATTAGATCAAATTCTCCTATTTTCCTGACAGCCTGAGTAAGCGCATACGAAGTAGCAAGGGTATCGGATCCTGCAAATGCCCGGTCAGAGAGTAAAATGCCATCATCGGCTCCTCTGAACAATCCCTCCCGGACAATTTCAGCAGCCCTGCCCGGGCCCATGGTCAGAATAGTGACAGTAGTCCCAAAGGCCGAATCCTTTATCTTCAGTGCCAGTTCTAGAGCATTCAGGTCTTCAGGATTGAAGATGGCCGGCAGGGCAGCCCTGTTAACCGTACCGTCAGCCTTCATCGCATCTTTCCCAACATTCCGTGTGTCGGGTACTTGTTTTGCCAAAACGATTATCTTATAACCACTCATGGTCCTTCTGATTTTGCATAAAAAAGGGCAAATATACTTTCTGCCCTGTACAGTTCAAAAAAATTGAGGTATGGTATTTCGTAACCACGACGAAGAAAGGAGATTCCCGCCAACTAACACCGCTGATATATCGCTGCAAATCTGAACATTATCAGCGAATTTCAAATAATCCACTGTTTTCGTTGAATTTTCCCGTCTTCTGCCGGATCATGATTCAATATGAACGAAAAAAAGGAGCCTCGGGGCTCCTTTTTTAAATTCTTAAGCTTGGGCAGTCGGACCACCAAACGACATTGGAGGAATCATGTGATCGCTTCCACCTGTTATTCTGATCTGACCATGCACACTTTCATACTTTTTCAGGTTCTCCTGCAATGCAAGCATCAGCCGTTTTGTATGTTCCGGTGTAAGGATGATCCTTGATTTCACATTTGCTTTCGGAATACCCGGCATAATCCGTACAAAATCAATGACAAACTCAGAACTTGAATGGGTGATCACTGCCAGATTGGAATAGGTACCCTGTGCAATCTCCTCACTCAGCTCGATATTCAACTGCTGGTTATGTGGATTGTTATCGCTCATTTCGGTTCATATTAATCGTTTTCTTCGATAGGTTCTTTTAAATCAACCAGCCTGTCGTATTCGGTTTTTGATCCTACAACCAGGTTTTTGTATTCTTTCAGTCCGGTTCCGGCAGGAATGAGATGTCCGCAAATTACATTTTCCTTCAAACCATCCAGGAAATCGACTTTTCCCTGAATAGCTGATTCATTGAGGACTTTGGTGGTTTCCTGGAATGAGGCAGCTGAAAGCCAGCTTCTGGTCTGAAGGGCTGCTCTGGTAATCCCCTGCAGTACCTGGCTCGAAGTGGCAGGCACTGTATCGCGTGCTTCTATCAGTCTCTTGTCTTTTCTCTTGAGAAGCGAATTTTCATCTCTCAGCCTGCGGGCTGAGATGACTTGTCCGGCAAAGAGACCTTCCGCGTCACCAGGGTCAATCACGATCTTTTTGTTGTAAATCCAGTCGTTCTCCTGGAAGAACTCTGATTTATCAGCCACCTGTTTTTCGAGAAAATGGGTATCTCCCGGATCTTCAATTTCGACTTTACGCATCATCTGCCTGATGATTACTTCGAAGTGTTTGTCGTTGATCTTAACGCCCTGCATCCTGTATACATCCTGGACCTCATTCAGAATATATTCTTGAACGGCTGTCGGGCCTTTGATGGCAAGAATGTCCGACGGGGTAATAGCTCCGTCCGACAAAGGTGTACCAGCTCTGATGTAATCGTTATCCTGTACCAGGATTTGTTTGGAAAGGGGTACCAGATATCGCTTCACCTCACCGCTTTTTGACGTCACAACAATTTCACGGTTCCCTCTCTTTATTTTTCCGAGTGAAACCTCTCCGTCAATTTCTGAGACTACCGCCGGATTGGACGGATTCCGGGCTTCAAAGAGCTCCGTAACACGCGGAAGACCTCCGGTGATATCACCAGCCTTCCCCGCTGCCCTTGGGATCTTCACCAATACCTGCCCAGCCTTGACGGTATCACCGTTGTTCACCGATAAATGCCCTCCCACCGGAAGGTTATACGTCCTGATCAGGTTCCCATCATGATCCACAATCCGGAGTGAAGGATTCTTTGTTTTATACCTTGTCTCAATGATGACCTTTTCGTTATAACCCGTTTGTTCATCAGATTCTTCACGGAAAGTCACCCCTTCCATCAGGTTTTCAAAATCAATCTTTCCGTCGTATTCAGTGATAATCACTCCGTTGTACGGGTCCCATTCACATACATACTGACCCCTGGTAATCAAATCTCCATTTTTAATGTAAAGTCTTGATCCATATGGGATCGGATGGCTCGACAATTGTATGTTGGTATTTTTATCGATAATTTTCAGTTCAGCCAGACGGCTGACAACAATGTCGACATTTTTCCCGTCTTTATCCGTATAAGGGACAGCCCTCAATTCCTCAATTTCAGCGTATCCATCGTATTTCGAAACAACTGTCGACTGGGCTGAAATGTTTCCGGCTATACCTCCAACATGAAAGGTACGTAAGGTAAGCTGTGTACCAGGTTCGCCGATCGACTGGGCAGCAATTACCCCGACAGCTTCTCCACGCTGAACCTTATTGCCGGTAGCAAGATTGCGTCCATAACATTTTGCACAGACACCTGTTTCCGATTCACATGTAAGCACTGATCTGATTTCGACACTTTCGATGGGGGAATCTTCGATGATGGAAGCGACTTCTTCGGTGATTTCATCACCCGATTTTACAATCAGGTCTCCCTTCAGGGGATGATAAATATCGTGAACGGAAGTTCTTCCGAGAATCCTGTCGTAAAGCGATGCAACCACCTCTTCGTTGTTCTTGATGGCCGAAGCCAGTAATCCGCGGAGTGTGCCGCAATCATCCTCTGAGATAATCACATCCTGGGCCACATCTACCAGCCTGCGGGTAAGATAACCCGCATCGGCAGTCTTCAGTGCAGTATCGGCAAGACCTTTCCTGGCACCATGGGTGGAAATAAAATATTCGAGCACTGAAAGACCTTCTTTGAAATTGGCAAGAATCGGGTTTTCGATAATCTGGGAAGTGGTTGAACCTGATTTCTGCGGTTTTGCCATCAATCCCCTCATCCCGCATAACTGCCTGATCTGTTCTTTGGATCCCCTTGCTCCACTGTCGAGCATCATATAGATCGAGTTGAATCCCTGCTTGTCGTTGCTCAAGGTCTTCATTACCGAGTTGGTGAGCTTGGCATTTGCGTGTGTCCAGATATCGATGACCTGGTTATACCGCTCGTTGTTGGTGATGAATCCCATGTTGTAGTTCGAGATCACCTCTTCAACTTCGTTGTACCCCTCATCCACTATCTCTTTCTTATCGGGAGGAATGATCACATCGTCGATATTAAATGAAAGTCCACCCCTGTAAGCCCAATAATACCCCAGGTCCTTGATTGCATCAAGAAACGCAACGGTTTCTGCATTTCCGGTTTTTTTGAACACATCGGAGATAATATTTCGAAGGGACTTCTTAGTGAGAAGCTGGTTAATAAAACCTGCGTTTCTGGGCACACTTTCATTAAACAAAACTCTTCCGACCGTTGTTTCAACCATGTGGTGGAAAAACTCTCCCTTATCGTCCACATCTTCCACTTTTACTTTCACCATAGCATGCATACCTACTGCTCCTTCATTGAAAGCAATGATTGCTTCGTCAGGTGAATAGAATACCATTCCTTCGCCTTTAACTCCCGGCCTTGGCTTGGTCATATAGTATAACCCCAGAACCATATCCTGCGATGGAACTGTAATAGGTGCACCGTTGGCAGGATTCAGCAGGTTGTGCGATGAAAGCATTAACAATTGGGCTTCAAGAATTGCAGCATTGCCCAACGGAAGATGAACAGCCATCTGGTCACCATCGAAGTCGGCATTAAAACCAGTACAGACGAGTGGATGCAACTGAATGGCTTTGCCTTCAATTAAAACAGGCTGAAAGGCCTGAATCGACAAACGGTGGAGGGTAGGTGCTCGGTTCAGCAACACAGGATGTCCCTTCAGAACATTTTCCAGGATTTCCCACACCACCGGATCTTTCCGATCGACGATTTTTTTGGCCGATTTTACGGTTTTTACGATACCCCGTTCAATCAGCTTCCTGATTACAAATGGTTTATAAAGTTCTGCGGCCATTTCTTTCGGCAGACCGCATTCATGCAATTTCAGTTTCGGACCTACCACAATCACCGATCGGGCTGAATAATCGACACGCTTTCCGAGAAGATTTTGACGGAACCGCCCCTGTTTTCCTTTCAGACTATCGGAGAGTGACTTCAAAGCGCGGTTGTTTTCGGTTTTCACCGCATTCACTTTTCGCGAGTTATCAAACAGGGAATCAACCGCTTCCTGGAGCATCCTCTTTTCATTCCGCAAGATCACTTCAGGAGCCTTGATTTCAATCAGTCGTTTAAGCCTGTTGTTCCGGATGATAACCCGGCGATAGAGATCGTTCAGGTCAGAAGTTGCAAATCTTCCCCCGTCAAGGGGTACAAGCGGTCTTAAATCAGGAGGAATGACAGGTACCACCTTCACAATCATCCATTCCGGACGGTTCAGTATTTTGCTGGCCCTGAAAGCTTCGACCACCTGCAAACGTTTCAGCGCTTCATTTTTTCTTTGCTGGGATGTTTCTGTACCTGCCTTGTTACGCAGGTCGTACGACAACTCATCCAGGTTGATCCTTGAAAGGATGGAGTATAAGGCTTCGGCCCCCATTTTTGCTACAAACTTGTTGGGGTCCTCGTCGTCCAGATGCTGGTTATCTTTTGGAAGGGTATCCAGGATATCGAGGTACTCTTCTTCCGACAGGAAATCAAGTTGCCGGATTCCGTCGACTGCCTTTACCCCCGGATTGACCACCACATATCTTTCGTAATAAATAATGGAATCAAGTTTCTTGGTTGGGAGGCCCAGCAAATAACCAATTTTGTTTGGCAGTGACCTGAAGTACCAGATATGGGCCACAGGAACCACAAGGGAGATATGCCCCATCCGCTCACGGCGAACCTTCTTTTCGGTTACCTCCACACCACAACGGTCGCAGACGATCCCCTTATACCGGATACGCTTGTATTTACCGCAATGACACTCGTAATCCTTGACCGGACCGAATATCCTTTCACAAAACAATCCATCTCTCTCGGGTTTATAAGTCCTGTAATTGATGGTCTCCGGTTTGAGTACTTCACCGTGCGACCGTTCCAGAATCTCTTCGGGAGAGGCCAGACTGATCGATATTTTGGAAAAATTGCTCTTTACTTTGTTGTCTTTTCTGAATGCCATACTCTTCAAAAATTAATGCGTTGAACCAGATATGATCACACACATTCGTTCCGGGTTATTCCATCCTGATGCTCAGGCATAAGCCACGCAATTCATGCAGGAGAACATTCAGTGATTCAGGAATGCCGGGTTGAGGCATGGGTTCACCTTTGACGATGGCTTCATAAGCCTTTGCCCTTCCCATCACATCGTCCGATTTCACTGTCAGGATTTCCTGTAAGATATGGGAAGCGCCAAATGCTTCAAGTGCCCACACTTCCATTTCACCAAACCGCTGACCACCAAACTGTGCCTTTCCACCCAGCGGTTGTTGGGTAATCAGCGAATAAGGTCCGATCGATCGGGCATGCATTTTATCTTCAACCATATGCCCCAGTTTCATCATATAAATGATTCCTACAGTAGCAGCCTGATCAAAGGGTTCTCCGGTTTCGCCGTCATAAAGGACAGTTTTGCCATATTTCGGAATACCTGCCTTCTCTGTATATTCGGTGATTTCCTCCAAAGAGGCACCATCAAAAATCGGGGTTGAGAATTTCACTCCCAATTCGCGTCCTGCCCAGCCAAGCACCGTTTCATATATTTGCCCCAGGTTCATACGGGAGGGCACTCCCAGCGGATTCAGGACAATATCCACAGGTGTACCGTCGGCAAGGAAAGGCATATCCTCGACACGTACTACCCTCGATACAATCCCTTTATTTCCGTGCCGTCCGGCCATTTTATCGCCGATCTGTAGTTTTCTCTTCTTGGCAATATAAACCTTTGCCAATTGTATGATACCGGCAGGAAGTTCATCCCCGATGGTCACATTAAACCTTTCACGCCGGGAAACAGCTTCTGCTTCCTTGTACTTGATGATATAGTTGTTGATAACCCGGGTAATCAGATCATTTTTGTCCTTATCGGTAGTCCATTTAGCAGGATTTACGCTCAGAAAGTCGATCTCCTGCAATTGCTTCAGGGTGAATTTTACACCCTTTGGGATCAATTCACCCCCGTAATAATCTTTAACACCCTGGGAGGTTTTCCCCGAAACAAGAACAAAAAGTTTTTCTTCCAATTTTGACCTCAGAACTGCCACTTCCTTTTCAAACTTCTCTTCGATCTGATCAAGAAGCGGTTTGGAGGCATGTTTTCCCTTTTTCTCTTTTGTAACCCGGGAAAACAATTTTTTATCGATAACCACGCCGTAAAGCGATGGTGAAGCTTTCAGGGAGGCATCCTTTACATCACCGGCTTTGTCTCCGAAGATTGCCCTAAGGAGTTTTTCTTCGGGAGAAGGATCAGATTCCCCCTTCGGAGTTATTTTTCCGATGAGGATATCACCAGGTTTCACATTTGCACCGATCCGGATCAAACCATTTTCATCCAGGTTTCTTGTAGCTTCTTCACTGACATTGGGAATATCAGAAGTAAACTCTTCCACTCCCCTTTTTGTATCCCTGACTTCCAGGCTATATTCATCGATGTGTACAGAAGTAAAAACATCATCCCTGACAACCCGTTCGGATACGACGATGGCATCTTCATAGTTGTAGCCCTGCCATGGCATAAAGGCTACCATGAGGTTTCGTCCGAGGGCAAGCTCGCCGTTTTCTGTAGCATATCCTTCGGTAAGAACCTGTCCTGCAGTAATTCGTTGTCCTTTGACGACAATGGGCTTCAGATCGACTGTGGTCCCCTGGTTTGTCTTGGCATATTTGGGAAGTTCATATGTCACCAGTTCCGGATCAAATCTAACGAATTTGTCATCTTCGCTCATATCATACCTGATGACAATCTGCCTTGCATCGACATATTCAACGACCCCGTCGTTTTCGGCTTTGATCAGTATCCGTGAATCGCTCGCAGCCCTACCCTCCAGACCTGTCCCAACAATCGGTGCTTCCGGACGGAGGAGTGGAACTGCCTGGCGCATCATGTTCGATCCCATTAAAGCGCGGTTGGCGTCGTCGTGCTCGAGGAAGGGAATCAGGGATGCTGCCACAGATGCAATCTGGTTGGGTCCCACGTCCATCAACTGTACCGATTCACGGTTAACAAGCGGATAATCACCATCCAGTCTGGCTTTCACCTTCGGATTGATAAAATTGCCATCTTCATCAATGGGGGCGCTGGCCTGCGCAATGATCGTACCTTCCTCTTCCTCGGCACTCAGATATACCAGGCCTTCTTCCCCGAGATTCACTTTACCGGCTTCAACCTTCCGGTACGGAGTAGCGATGAATCCGAGATCGGTGATCTTCGCATATACGCACAATGAGCTGATCAGCCCGATATTCGGACCTTCGGGAGTTTCGATGGGACAAAGCCTGCCGTAATGGGTATAATGTACGTCACGCACCTCAAAACCCGCCCTTTCACGTGAAAGACCACCCGGGCCCAGTGCCGACATGCGCCTTTTGTGTGTCATCTCAGCCAGGGGATTCGTTTGATCCATGAACTGAGACAAAGCGTTGGTTCCAAAAAATGAGTTGATGACCGAAGAAAGGGTTTTTGAGTTAATCAGGTCAATGGGCTGGAAAACCTCATTATCCCTCACGTTCATCCTTTCCCTGATTGTCCGGGCCATCCTGGCAAGGCCGACTCCAAACTGGCTGAACATCTGTTCGCCCACGGTACGGACCCGTCGGTTGCTCAGATGGTCGATATCGTCGACATCGGTCTTTGAATTTATTAGCTGGATGAGATACTTGATAATTTCAATAATATCCTCTCTTGTCAGCACCCTGACTTCCATCCCGATTTCAAGCCCCAGTTTCTTATTGATGCGATATCGGCCGACATCCCCCAGATCGTAACGTTTGTCGGAAAAGAAAAGCTTGTCAATGACATCTCGGGCTGTTGCTTCATCAGGTGGTTCAGCATTTCTTAGCTGCCTGTAAATGTGAAGAACGGCTTCCTTTTCACTGTTACATGGATCTTTCTGGAGGGTATTGTATATGATGGCAAAATCCTGCAGGTTCAGATCTTCCTTGTGCAACAGGATGGCTTTGACACCTGCGTCAATGATTTCGTCGATATGATCATCGGTGAGGATGGTCTCGCGGTCGATAATGATTTCATTTCGTTCAATGGAGACAACCTCCCCGGTGTCTTCATCCACAAAATCTTCCACCCACGATTTCAGGACGCGGGCGGCCAGTTTTCGTCCGACCACTTTTTTGAGACCAGCTTTTGAAACCTTTATTTCGTCGGCAAGGTTGAAGATTTCAAGAATATCTTTGTCACTTTCGAATCCGATCGCTCTCAGCAAAGTTGTGACAGGTAATTTCTTTTTCCGGTCGATATATGCGAACATGACATTGTTGATGTCGGTAGCAAACTCGATCCATGATCCCTTGAAAGGGATAATCCTTGCCGAATAGAGTTTTGATCCGTTGGCATGAACACTTTGTCCGAAAAAAACACCCGGAGACCTGTGAAGCTGTGAAACCACAACCCTTTCAGCCCCATTGATAATAAACGTACCTTTATCGGTCATATAAGGAACGGTACCGAGGTATACATCCTGTACCACGGTATCAAAATCTTCGTGTTCCGGATCGGTACAATACAGTTTTAGTTTTGCTTTCAGCGGCACGCTGAAGGTGAGTCCGCGTTCAATACACTCCTGAATGGAATATCTTGGTGGATCAACCTGATAATCAATAAATTCCAGGACGAAATTGTTGCGTGTGTCTGAAATTGGGAAATTTTCCAGAAAAACCTTAAACAAACCTTCATTTTTCCTGTTCTCGGGAGTGGTGTTTAACTGGAAAAACTCCTTGAACGACTTCACCTGTACTTCGAGGAAGTCAGGATACTCAAACTTTGTCTTTGTTGAAGAGAAACTGATCCTCTCGCTCTTTTTATTAATGAACATGTATTTATACTGGTTAAGTAATAAAAATATAAATACAAAAAGGTTTAGAACCCTGTTAAAACAGGATTCTAAACCATATTTACCTCAGGAAGGCTCCACTTACTTAATTTCAACTTCTGCTCCGGCTTCTTCCAACTGAGCTTTTAATGCTTCAGCTTCTTCTTTCGAAATCTTTTCTTTTACTGCTTTCGGAGCTGAGTCGACCAACTCTTTGGCTTCTTTCAATCCCAATCCGGTTAATTCCTTGACGAGTTTGACCACGGCGAGTTTTGATAATCCACCTGCTTTCAGGATGACGTCGAATTCAGTCTGAACTGCTTCTTCAGCAACTTCAGCACTCCCTGCTGCAGGACCTGCAACTGCCACTGCAGCAGCTGCCGGCTGGATACCATAATCGTCTTTCAAAATTTTAGCCAATTCGTTAACCTCTTTAACAGTTAAGTTTACCAACTCAGCCGCAAGCTGTTTTAAATCTGCCATTTTTCTATTATTTAATGAATTATTTCAATAACTATTCTTTCTCTCCCAGTGTTTTAAGGACACCGTGTAAAATATTACCACCCGACTGTAATTGTGAGAGTACAGTCTGAATTGGTGATTGCAACAGGGCGACAAGATCGGCCACGAGTTCGTTCTTTGTTTTGACGACTTCAAGGACATCCAGCATATCATCTCCGATGTATACCGTTTCTTCGACAAATGCCCCTTTTAGAGAAGTCTTCTTACGGGTTCTTTTAAATTCCTTTATCAATTTAGCAGGAACATTTCCCGTATCACAAAACATGACCGAAGTACTGCCCTTCAGAATTTCATAAAGGCTTGATGTATCTTTTCCTGATAATTCAAGTGCTTTACGCAAGAGTGTATTTTTCACCACAACCAGTTTTATATCCTGTTTGTAGCAAAGTCTTCTCAGATCGCTGGTTTCTTCAGCGTTAAGCCCACTAATGTCCGTGAGATAAAAATGGTTGTATTTCCTGACCTGTTCGGCCAAACCTTCAATGATGGTCTGTTTCTCAGAACTTTTCATAACAACACAGTTTTAGTCAGCAAGTGACTTGGGTTCAACTTGAATACCAGGACTCATAGTACTTGAGAGGTAGATGCTTTTGATATAGGTCCCTTTGGCGGCTACGGGTTTAAGTTTTATGATGGTATTGATGAATTCCCGTGCATTATCCTTCAGTTTTTCGGGTGAGAACGAAACTTTGCCGATCGAAGTGTGCACAATTCCGAATTTATCCACCTTAAAATCAATTTTCCCTTGCTTCACTTCCCGGATCGCTTTTCCGATATCCATGGTGACAGTGCCGCTTTTAGGATTGGGCATCAATCCGCGGGGGCCGAGAATACGGCCCAGTGCCCCAATTTTTCCCATTACAGGAGGCATGGTAATAATAACATCCACATCGGTCCAGCCACCTTTGATTTTCTCAATATACTCCTCAAGACCCATAAAGTCGGCACCTGCATCTTTGGCTTCCTGCTCCTTATCGGAGGTTACCAACGCCAGCACCCTGACTTCTTTTCCGGTACCATGGGGTAACGAAACTACGCCTCTGACCATTTGATTTGCCTTTCTTGGATCCACTCCGAGCCGAATGTCAATATCTACCGATGCATCAAACTTGGTGAAAGTGATTTCTTTCACAAGCTTTGTAGCCTCATCAATAGAATAGACCTTCGTCTTGTCGAATTTTTCCAGCGCAGTCTTTTTATTTTTCGTAATTCTGCCCATCGTATAAAATATTAATTGGTGAATGGAGATTTCCCTTCAACGGTGATCCCCATACTTCTGGCAGTACCAGCCACCAACCGCATCGCCGACTCAATCGTGAAGCAATTCAGATCGACCATTTTTGATTCGGCAATCTCCCTGACCTGATCCCAGGTCACTGAGCCCACTTTTTTAATGTGGGGTTCAGCCGATCCTTTTTTGGCTTTTGAAGCTTCAAGCAATTGAATGGCAACAGGCGGTTGTTTGATAACGAAATCAAACGATTTATCAGCATATACCGTAATAATCACCGGAAGAACCTTACCAGCCTGGTCTTGTGTCCTGCCGTTGAAAAGTTTACAGAATTGCATGATGTTGACGCCCTTTGATCCCAAAGCTGGTCCTACCGGAGGCGACGGATTTGCAGCACCCCCTTTAATCTGTAATTTAATTAACCCAGTAATTTCTTTCGCCATAGCAAAATTTTAGAGCGTTACTACTCCTTTTCAACCTGCAAAAAACTCAGTTCCAAAGGAGTTTTTCTACCAAAAATCTTCACCATTACCTGCAGCTTTTTCTTCTCTTCATTGATAATTTCAATGGTTCCGTTAAAGCCGTTGAATGGTCCGTCGATTACTTTTACGGTTTCACCAACCACAAAAGGAATATTCAGTTCTTCACCTGTATCAGCAAGTTCATCCACTTTACCGAGAATCCGGTTCACTTCGTATTGTCTGAGAGGTACCGGGTCGCCACCTTTTGTGTCACCCAGAAATCCTATCACATTGGGAATATTGCGTAAAACATGTGCAATTTCACCCGCCAGGATCGCCTCAACCAGTACGTACCCGGGATAAAAGCTTCGTTCCTTGCTGATTTTTTTACCATTTCTGATCTGGTAA
>CAYNBE010000064.1:0-15707 GCA_964395045.1 uncultured Prolixibacteraceae bacterium
TTACCCTTCAAACTTGCCTCCCTTCGGTAGTTTAACCTGCCTGCTGCAGACGTGCCAGTCTCACCATCCGGGCAATTTTGCGCGACAAAATTAAGAAATATTTTATACCTGCTATCCGAAGGAACCAAAAACATTCAACCTACTAACATCAAAATAACCGCCCCGGAATCCTATTTGCTTTCCGGAATGCCGGCCACAGGGACCAAACCGATCACTTTTTCAGCAAATTTAAAAGTTGCCTCCCGCACTTCATCGACCGATTTCGAATAGTGCCCGCTTGCAATAACATGATCGCCTGCATCAGCAAAAGCAACTTTCTGCTTCATGTTTTCCGGAGTGCCCAACAGGTCAAACATTCTCAGAGCTGCTTCCACCTTTACAACTTTATCCTGGTGTTCTTCGTCCCTGTAATAAGTTCCCAGAAAAACAGGACACTTCACCTGTCTGAAAACTACCTCTTTCATAGTCGCGTCCAGCAATTGCTGAAGATATACCACCGATTCGAGGCGATACCTGCAATTCCAGTAACGGCACTCCACGCTGTCGTTCCCGTCGCCCACCACCCGGTACCTGCTTTTGTAAACCGACCTGGCAAATTGCAGCCCCCAAGGTGTTGACAAAATGGGCGCGTTTTTATTATTTATGGCCACATTCGGGGAGTAGAGGATTAGTCCGTGCACCAAATCAGGGAATTCAGCCGCCAGCTTCAGGGCGAGGGTCCCTCCCGTAGAGGTTGACATGATGATCACCTTCCGGCCGATCCTGCTCCCGATGGCCAACGCCTCTTTGGCTGACTCCCACAAACGGTCGGGTGTCATATCAATCAAAGCTTCAGTCGTATCAATCCCATGCGATGCCAGCCTTGCAAAAAAGGCATTGCAACCATACCTATTCGCAAAATCGGTGTTGACGGGATACCCTTCAAACCAGGAAGAGGAAAATCCATGCAGATAGATAAGCGCAAATTCTGTGGGATTTTTGAGTGAATCGCATGCCCAGATGAACCTTGCTCCATTGTCGGGTTTGAGTTTTAAGGAACGCTCCCGCTGCACAACCATCTCTTCAAGAATTTCAGGATCAGAAGGAACTTCCGGAAGGCCTCCCGGGAGTTTTGGCCTCGGAGGCTTAGGCCCCAGCAGGTAAACAAGGACCAGCATCAACAAAAACGCCGCCAAAACCTTTATCAACATTTTCATCATTTTAGGAAAATTTTTTCTTTTTACCCCTTTGGTAACTTGTTCTGAATAAGTCTTCTGCTTACTGAAATAAACTATTCACTATCAATCCGTTACAACGATACATACAGGAGGCTACCCGGCCTGTACGACATGGTTCATCCGCCCTCTGTTGCCGTTAGCTCTTTCTTTTCCAGCTTTATGGCTGCTTAAAACGGGAAAATTATAAAATTTCATTGAGATAGACTGAATGGAACAGGAAAAATCAATCATGAAGAAAAATACAATTCCTGATCATAAAAATTCAGTTCCATGATTCCGGCTTCCGTTTTTGGGAAGGGTAAAAAAACAACTATTTTTGAAACAGTGAAGAGAGACATGAAATATTTACTCCTGTTATCGGTACTCATCATCCTGCTCCACGGTTTCCTTCAGGGGCAGGAACGTCCTGATCTGCTGTATGCAGATTATGACACCCTGTTTCTGAAAACTCCGCTGACAGCAGAACCTCTTCTGTTGATCGACTTACCTGGAATCCATGACCGCATCACCCTACAACCATTTTCCGGACTCACAGTTCCAGCATTCGATCTGACCAAATTCCTGAATTCGGGTTGGAGGATAAAAACATCTTTTCTATCCAGCTTTTTTTCGGGTTCACCCGCTCTTCCTGGAATGTTTCTCCCCTTTGGGGGAACAGGTTCGGTCTTCAGCGAAGCTACCTATAGCCTGAACCAAAAACTCACTATTGGCGGAAACAGTTTCGGAATTCTTTCGCCCTTATCCCCTGCACCCGGAGTATCCGGGACTAACCGGTATGAACTGCGCGGAGCCACCCTATTTATGGAATACAAAGTCAATAAAAACTTCCGGATCGGAGCGGGGATCACCGTTACCGACAATCCCGGGATTCGCTGAAACTGCATGACTCTTCAAGTGTTTAAAGCGTCGGCCGGGTCGGGAAAAACTTACCGCCTGGTGCTCGAATATCTGAAACTGGCCATTTCGGGTGAATTCAGACATAGGTATATTTTGGCCGTCACTTTTACAAACAAGGCCACTGCTGAAATGAAGGAGAGGATACTCCGGCATCTTGATGATCTTGCCTCGGATCGAGAAACCCCGGTATTGAAAGACCTGATGGCAGAAACCGGTCTTACTGAACACGAGCTCAGAATAAAAGCCCGGAATACCCTCCGGAATCTTCTCTTCGACTACAACCGCTTTTCGGTAAGCACCATAGATAAATTTACCCAGAAGGTTTTGAAAGCCTTTAACCGGGAAATCGGAGTGAATCCGAATTACGAAGTTGAACTCGACAGCGAGTTGCTGGTATCAGAGGCTGTCGACCGGATGGTTTCGGAAATCGGGAGCAATCACAATCTGAGAAAATGGCTCGAAGACTTCATCGAAGAAAAGATCAGAAACGGCAAAAATTTCACCGTCGAAAACGACCTGAAAAAACTGGGAAGAGAACTTTTCAAGGAAAGGTTGCAAATTCATCTGCCCGAGCTCAGCGACTTTTTCTCAAAGCCGGGGAACGACCGGGATTACCTCAGGATGCTCAACGGGATCAGCCACGGTTTTGAAAACAACCTGGCCAGAATGGCAAAAGAACTGGTTGAGACTTACCGGAAAAGGGGATTCAGCACCGATGATTTCAGTTATAAACAACAGGGCATTGCTGGATTCCTTGAGAAAACTGCGAACGGGACCATTCCCCCTTCGATACCCCAGCGTGCCCTGAAAGCAGCCGAAACTCCCGAAGCCTGGATTGCCGGGAAAACACATGATTCCGGGAAACTTGCTGAATTGGTGAGAGAGAAACTTCTTCCGGGCTGGCAAAAAATGAAAAACTACTTTGAGCTTCATTCCCGCGATTATTTCACTGCAAAGAGCATTCATTCTCAGTGGTATACCCTTGCAGTCATGCTCGACCTGAATCAGGAAATTTCAAAGCTCGGACGTGAAAAGGGAATCCTTCCCATTGCCGGGTCCAATCTGTTGCTGAAAAGAATCATAAATGGGAACGAGACACCTTTCGTATATGAAAGAACCGGGAATCAGTTCCATCATTTTCTGATCGATGAATTCCAGGATACTTCCACCCTGCAATGGGAAAATTTCAGACCGCTGATTTCCAACGCACTTGCTACCGGTTACAAAAACATGGTGGTGGGTGATGCCAAACAAAGTATTTACAGATGGAGGAACAGCGACTGGACAATAATCGCTGATCAGGTTTTCAACGATTTCCCGGGATTTGATATTAAAACCGAACTCCTGGGCACCAACTTCAGAAGCAGGGACAATATCATTGATTTCAACAATGATTTTTTCGGACACCTTGCACAATCGGTTGCCCGGTATGACAAAGCCGGACCGGTCAAAGAACCGGCCTCTGCCATTTTGGGCAGGATATAGCGGGATGTCGTGCAAGAAAAAGAAAACAGAAGTGAGAAACGTGGAGGGTTTGTCAGGATAACACGTTTACACAACGATGATGAAACATTCGCTGAGATGAGCCTATACCACCTACCATACCAGGTAAAGGAGCTGTTTGAAAAAGGATTCCGCCCCGCAGATATCGCCATTCTCGTCCGAAAAAACGATCAGGGAGAGAAAATCGTCAGACATTTTCAGGAAATCGCAGGAACACCTGAATTTAGGGATTATAACATGAAAATTGTATCAGGTGAATCATTTTTCCTGAAGACATCACCGTCAGTCAATTTTATCATTTTGCTCCTCAGATACCTGACCGGGAGAGACGATACCCTGACAAAGGCAATGATCCTTCACATTTACCGCAATCACATTCTTCCTGGCAGAAATAAAAATGCTTTGAATAGTGCAGATGAACTACCAGCAGCGGTTTATGTTCCGGGTGCAAGTACCGAAGATGATTTTTCGGAAACAATGGAGCCATTGCTCCTTTCGGTCAGGAAAGAGATCTCAGCCAGCAGCATCGACGAAATTATCATTCGGATATGTGCCGTATTCGGTCTTTTCGGACTGGGAAATGAGCTCTCCTTTTTGCAGACATTCATCGACAAAGCCTCGGATGTCAAAAAAAACAGTGCAGGCAATATTCCCGAATTCCTGGATTGGTGGGATGAGAAAGGAGTGGAGGCTGCCATCAGTCCCAACGAAGAGACCGAAGCCATCCGGTTGCTTACCATCCACAAATCGAAAGGATTGCAGTTTGAAGCGGTTCTGATCCCTTTTCTTGACTGGGAAATCATTGACAAAAATGAAAAAATTATATGGTGTGAACCCCAGGCTCCTCCATTCAGCAGGGTTCCTGTTGTTCCCGTTGTATATGGGCCAGGTTTAGCAAACACCATTTTTGAAAAAGCGTATTACATGGAAATGGTCAATCTGCTGGTAGACAACCTGAACCTGATATACGTAGCCTTTACAAGGGCAATATCACTTCTTTCGGTCAATCTGCCGATTGAAAACGGAGGGAATAAAATCAGCTCTTTCATGGAGGCGGCTTTGAAGATGACTGCAACAAAGTATGGAAATGAGAGCAGGAAAGGTGATTCTTTAGAATATGTTTTCGGGGACCTTCCGCACTTTGCTAAAAAAAATTCAAAACGTGAAATCACCGGATGGGATGCCTGGAGTTTCAACGATTTTTCGGGGAGGCTGAAAATCAGGACCGGCCAGGAAGAGTTCCTGGTCCGGGATGAATGGGGAAGAAGCCGGAAAAATTCCGGACGAATCATTCACCATATTCTTTCCCGGATTAAAACGGAGGATGAGACAGACCAGGCCATCAAAGAAGCACTGGGAGCCGGAATGATTTTCGAAGGAGAAGAGGAAGCAATTGCCCGGCAAATCAGACAAATGACAAGTCATCCGATTGCCGGCGAATGGTTCACGGGAAAGTGGAAGGTGATGACCGAAACCAGCCTCCTGACCCCCCGGGCCACCTGGCGTCCCGACAGGATGATGTTTTCGGAACAGAAAGCAATA
The DNA here is from genome assembly GCA_964395045.1 of uncultured Prolixibacteraceae bacterium. GTDB lineage: Bacteria > Bacteroidota > Bacteroidia > Bacteroidales > Prolixibacteraceae > UBA1413. The sequence continues at coordinate 5,160 of CAYNBE010000064.1, forward strand.
GTTGTTGATTTTAAATCAGGGCTGGAACGGAAAGAATCACACCTCTTGCAGGTAAAAATGTATGCGGAAACCCTGAAACAGGCCGGATTCAGCGACGTGAGCGGATATATCTGGTATATCCGTGAAAACGATCTGGTGAAGATATGAGCATCCAGATGATGGGAATGTTGCTATTATTCACTGACCTGAGTACCAGAGCAACCCCAGTTCTGTTTATCCGATCGTTTAACCGGTAGTCCATTCCGCTTAAAAGCTTATTTTTGTATTAAAAAATATACTATGTTGCAAAGGATACAGTCTGTTTATATTTTGCTGTCAATCGTATTGCTTGGGCTTCTTTTCCGGCTTCCCATCGCTGAATTGACCTCACGGGGTGAAATATTTTCATTCACGGTCTTTGGTATCTTCAGGGGAAATGAAAAAAACATCGACGGAATCTTACTGGTTTGCTTCACCCTTGCCATCCTTTTGCTGCACCTCTTTGTGCTGTTCTCCTATAAAAAAAGAATCCGGCAAATCAGGATACTGGTATTTACCATGGTACTCCTTGCCGGACTCTTCGGTCTTTTCTTCTGGTATACCCGCATTCTGATCCCGGATGCTACGGTAAGCTTTAAAATCACCACAGCATTTCCGGTCGTGGCCTTCATCCTCGATTACCTTGCCATTCGCGGAATCGGAAAAGATGAAGCCCTCATCCGGAGCCTGAACAGGATCAGGTGAAAGGAACCTGATCCAAACGATTGTCCCGATGAAAGCAATGATTTTTGCGGCAGGCCTTGGAACCAGGCTCCGGCCCTTGACTGATTCGGTACCCAAAGCTCTTTTAAAGATTGGGGGAAAACCGCTTCTGGAGCGGCTGATCGGGAAACTGATCCGGGCCGGTTGCAGTGAAATCACCATCAACATCCATCATTTTCCGGACCAGATCAGGGATTTCCTGAAAGAAAACAAAAACTTCGACATCTCTATTCACATCTCCGATGAAAGCGACCAGCTTCTCGACACGGGCGGTGGTTTGCTGAAAGCTGCCCCTTTCCTGAAGGGAGATGAACCGGTGCTGTTGCACAACGTCGACATTGTCAGCAACCTGGACCTGAAACAACTGGTCGGTTACCACCTTGAACAGAAAGCTTTGGCAACCCTGGCCGTCCGTGACCGCAAAACGGAAAGGTATCTTCTATTCAGCCAAAAAATGCGTCTTTGCGGATGGATGAACAAAACATCAGGTGAAACCAGGGCAGCGATCCCTGATTTGGTTTCAGAATCCATCCCACTGGCTTTCAGCGGAATCCATGTCATTGATTCTGATATCCTGAACCTGATTTCCGGTCAGGGAAAGTTCTCCCTGATTGATGCCTACCTGGAACTGACAAAAAGCCATTCCATCATCGGCTACCCCGATCAGTCAACCTGTTGGATGGATGTCGGGAAACCTGATCAGTTCAGGGAAGCAGAAAGGCTCCTCCAACCGAAAAACGGGTGCAACGGCGAATGAAAAACCTGATTTCTGCATCCGTGCAAATGTAACCGACAAAACATACATACTTTTATGACCCTGAAAAACACAAATCCGGCACAGGCAATTGCCCTGTTCTGGTTCCGCAGGGACCTGCGACTGGCTGACAATGCAGGTTTGTCGGCCGCCCTGCAAAGCGGTGTCCCTGTTTTGCCTTTCTTTATCTTCGACACACATATTCTAAACAAACTGCAGGAAAAAAAAGACAAAAGGATTTGCTTTATCTACCATGTTCTCCTCAGTATCCACGAGAAATTGAAACTGAAAGGCAGCACGCTGGCCGTACTGTCGGGAGATCCACTTTCCCAAATTCGTTGGCTTACCGAGAATTATCAGGTCAGGGCAGTTTACTGCAACAACGATTATGAACCCTATTCCGTCAAACGCGACCGGGAAGTTGCTTCCTGGCTTCAAACAAGGAATATTCCTTTTTTATCGTTCAAAGACCAGGTCATCTTCGAGGAATCAGAAATTGTGAAGGAAGATGGGACACCGTACACCGTTTTTACACCCTATTCCGTTAAATGGAAACAGAAGCTGCACAACCGGGAACTGATCCCCTTTCCGGTTGAACAATATTCGGGAAATTTTCTCCACTGCCCTCCCCTTCCAATCCCTTCTATCACAGAGATTGGATTTGAGATGACATCCTTCCCGGAGATAATCCCTGAAATTGACGAAGAGATCATCAGAAATTATCATTCAACCCGCGACTTGCCAGGTATCCGTGGAACATCGCGGCTAAGCGTCCATCTCCGGTTTGGCACCGTCAGCATCAGAAAAGTAACAGAAAAAGCACTGAAAATGAACCATGTCTGGCTGAACGAACTGATTTGGAGGGAATTTTTCATGATGATCCTGTACCATTTTCCACATATAGTGAACCAATCTTTTAAAAAGAAATACGACTTTATCAGGTGGAGGAACAACGAAGAGGAATTCCGTCGCTGGTGCACCGGAGAAACAGGTTATCCGATCGTGGATGCCGGCATGAGGGAACTGAACACAACAGGATTCATGCACAACCGTGTCAGAATGATTACGGCGGGCTTTTTAACCAAACATCTTCTGATTGACTGGAGGTGGGGAGAAGCATACTTTGCGGAAAAACTGATCGATTATGAACTTTCGTCGAATAACGGCAACTGGCAGTGGGCAGCAGGAAGCGGGTGCGACGCCGTTCCCTATTTCAGGATATTCAATCCATCACAGCAGGTAAAAAAATTCGATCCGGAAATGAGATACATCCACACATGGGTGCCGGAACTGGGTACGACTGCGTATCCTGCCCCCGTGGTGGACCACACCTTTGCCCGGCAAAGAGCCCTTGATACTTACAGGAAAGCATTGGATGTGATTTCGTGAACAGCAGGACCGCACCAGATTTTAGAATTCAATGAGATGAAAGCAATCAAAGATAAATTTGAAGAAATTAGCCTGAGTATCAGGAAAGGTCTCTGAGAAAGGGACTTACTCAAATTTGTGCATCTCTGCGAGCACAAGGTGCATTTCCCGCTCCATGGAAAGCAGTTTTTCGCGGCTTTGGTAATAAAACGACAGTTCCAAAATATATTCGATCAGGGGTATTTCTCCCTGAGTGAGGGCTTTCATGAGCAATTCCGAGTTATCGTATTTTGTCAGGCGGCTCCTGTATTCATCCGAAATCTTCCTGATCTGAACAGCTTTGTCATACAATGCTTTCAGGTTTTGCCTGGTTCCGGCCCTGATCGCTTCCTCCGTTTGACGGGCAGCGATGGTTTTTGCTTTTGCATATCTGATTCTGTTTTTATCTGCCCAAAGCGGGATGGTCACTCCGGCGGTGATTCCACGGAAATGTTCCCCGACTACCTTTTCACTCATATAACCAGCTGAAAGTCCTGGCATGGCCAAAGATACACTCAGTTTTTCTTCCTTCCTGTTTGCATTGGTTTCTTGCGAAAGCCAGGTCAATCCCGGATTCAATGGCTCAACCTGTGCATACCACTGGTCAAAATCGGCAGGAATTACCGGAGCCGGAAAGATTGTATCGTTCATCTCAACAGGCATTCCGCCGTTCAGGGTGGCAAGCTCTGCAAGTAGCTCTTTCTGCCCTGTTTCAGTATGCTCAACTTCATGAATAGCCTCTGACAGGTTCATTTCAGCTTTGTTACTCTCCAGGAGACTAGATTCGCCGGCTTCGAATTTCATCCGGTATGCGCGGGCAATCTGCCCGGCATGGGCAACCCTCCGTGAATACTCCGCCTTCAATGCATTCATATAAATCAGTTCGATGCATACTGTTTTTGCATGAAAAAGAATTTCTTTCCTCTCTTTTTGAAACTCTAGGTCTACCTGGCTGCTCCTGATGCCGGCAATCTGGTTCCGGTATATATAAGCCGTAGGAAAGTCGAACGACTGCTCGATATAGACATCCTGGCGGTTACCAATCGCCGACGGTTTTCCACCTAGAAAACCAAATCCGATCTGCGGGTTGTCAGGGGTTAATCCGGTCCTGTTCCCGATTTTTTCGGCTTCCATGTTTAACCTGAGCGCCTTCAGAACAGGGTTGTTGCTTTCCACCTGCGAAAGAACAAACTCCATGCTGCGCTGGGCCATCAGAGAATGAACCCCCATTAAAAAGACAGTGATACTAATCAATTTTTTCATGCTTATTCAGATTGATGGATAAACCGTTTAAAAACCATTCTGTAAATTATCGGAACAATGTAAATATTCAACAACGTGGATGTCAGCAATCCCCCCAGGATGACTTTTGCCATGGGGCTCTGGATTTCATTGCCCGGCAAATCGCCCCTGAAAGCAAGCGGGATCAGGGCAAGTGCAGCTGACAGGGCCGTCATCAGGATGGGATTGAGCCTGTCGACCGATCCTTTGATCACGCTCTCGGATATTGAAAGTCCACCTTTCTGCAGATAAAGATAATGAGAAATCAGCAGAATACCGTTTCTCGTGGCAATACCGAAAAGGGTGATAAACCCGATGATGGCCGGAATGGTTAACATCCCGGATGTAAGCCAGATAGAGAAAACTCCTCCGATCAGGGCAAGGGGCAGATTCAGTAAAATAATTCCGGAGAGGGTGAAATTCTTGAATTCCTGGTAAAGAAGGAGGAAGATGACCAGGATTGCGAGCAGCGATGTCAGCAAGAGGGTCCTGGATGCCCTGGCTTCGCTTTCAAATTGTCCGCCGTACTCAATCCGGTAATTGGCAGGAAGTACAATCTCACGGTCGATGATTTGCCTGATTTTTCTGGCTACTCCCGTCAGGTCACCTCCCGAAACATTTGCAGAAACGACCATTTTCCGCTGGACATTTTCTCTGCTGATAGATCCGGGCCCTTTCACTGAAACAATGTCAGCCACCTGCTCCAAGGGTACTTTACCGCCGTTCCAGGTATCGATTAATGCCGCTCCCATTCCTGCGATTGTTTCCGTATAATCGCTGTTCAGCCGTAAAATGAGGTTGAAACTGCGCTGTCCTTCGTAAATGTCTCCCATTTTTGCCCCAGCAAAACCTGTTTCTGTGAAATTATTGAAATCCCTGAATGATATTCCATAATAAGCAAGCAGATCACGGTTTGCCCTGATCTGAATCTCAGGCACTTCCGATCGCTGCTCCATATTCACATCCACTAGCCCCTCGGTGTCTGAAATCAGGCTTTTGATTTCATTCCCAATGGCATACAAACGGTTCAGGTCAGTTCCGAAAATCTTGATAGCAATATTGGCTCGTGTTCCGGAAAGCATATGGTCGATCCGGTGGCTGAGAGGCTGGCCGACAGTGAATGCAATCCCGGGGATTTCTGCGAGGCGTGATCTCACATCCGACATGAACTCCTCCCTGCTTCGCCGGAGAAGGGAAAAGTTTACATCGATTTCAGCGCTGTTCGTGGTCTGGGAATGTTCATCCAGATCACCCCTGCCGGTCCGGCGTGCAGTAGATGAAATTTCCGGAATCTGCAATAGTTCTTGCTCCACAAGGTTCCCCAAACGATTGGACTCTTCGAGCGACGTCCCGGGTCTGGTTATAACCGACAAAGTAAGGGTCCCTTCGTTAAACTCAGGTAAAAAACCGCGCCCCATGGTCAGAAACACGGCAAGAGAACCTGCAAACAGGGCAGCAACCGGAATCAAAATTTTCATTTTGTTCCCGATAGCCCATCGGAGCGACCTCTCATAAACCACAGACAGTTTTCTGACCAGCCATTTTTCCTGTTCGTTTTTCCTGAGATAAGCCTCACCGGAGAGCAACATCTGTGACAACAGGGGGGTTAGTGTCATGGCAACTAACAGGGAGGTGAAAAGAGAGACCAGGAAAGCAATGCCCAGCGGTTTCAGCATCCTCCCTTCCATTCCGGTGAGAAAAAAGAGGGGGACAAAGGCTACCATGATGATCAGGGTGGCATTCAGGATCGATGCCCTGATTTCTTTCGATGCTTCAAAGACAACTGTAAAAGCTGATACCTGCTCCCCCGGTGGTTTCAGCCTGTTCTGCCGTAAACGCTTGTATACATTCTCTACATCGATGATGGCATCATCGACCAGGGAACCGATTGCAATGGCCATTCCTCCCAGGCTCATCGTATTGATATTGAGCCCAAGAAAATGCAGTACCACCACCGATCCCAGCAAAGAGAGGGGTATTGCCAGAAGCGAAATAAAGGTGGTCCGGAAACTGCCGAGAAAAACAAAGAGAATGATGATGACAAAAAAGGCCCCTTCGAGCAATGCCAGTGTCACATTTTTGATAGATGCCTCAATGAAATCGGCCTGTCTGAAAATTTTGGTATCCAGGATCACATCCGGGGGGAGCGATTTTCCGATTCCCTCCAAATTGTATTCGATCCGGCGTGTCACATCAAGGGTATTTGCCCCGGGTTGCTTCGAAATGGAAATGATCACGGCAGGTTTTCCGTTCCCGGAAGCATATCCCATCCTGATGCCGCTTCCGATTTTCACTTCTGCCACATCCCCCACCCTTACAGGTTTGCCGCCAGACCTTTTTATATATGTGTTTGCAAGTTCTTCCGGGTTGTTGGTTCGTCCGATCCCCCTGACCACATACTCATTGTAGTACTGCCTGACAACGCTTCCGGCAGAATTCGCCGACATCTGGCCACAGGTCTCTGCCAGTTCATCCATGGTAATACCATGGAATTTCATCCTGTAAGGATCGGCAAGGACCTGGTATTGCTTTTCATCACCCCCGATGATGGTCACCTGTGATACTCCTTCGGTCGACATTAACACCGGTTTCAGGTTCCACTCCGCCAGGGTCCTGAGATCCATCATGCTGGTTGAGTCGGCCTGCATCCCAATGAAAAAAATCTCCCCCATGACACTTGACTGGGGAGCTAGTACCGGTTGGGCAACACCTTCGGGCATCACCGACAAAACCGATGTCAGCTTTTCGCTGACGATCTGCCTGGCGTTAAGTATATTGGTTCCCCAGTCAAACTCGACCCAGACAAAAGAATAACCCAGTGAAGAGGCAGAACGGACCCGGCGAACACCTGTTGCTCCGTTCACTGCTGTTTCAATGGGAAAGGTGACCAGCATTTCCACTTCTTCCGAAGCCATTCCGTGGGCATCGGTCATAACCACTACTGTAGGGGCAGTCAAATCGGGAAATACATCTATATCCATTTTCAAGGCTGTCCGTGTACCCACCACAATGAGCAGCAGGGAAGCCAGCAGAATGATAAACCTGTTGTTCAGTGAGAACCGGATGATGCTGTTGATCATGACTTAAAATATTAATGGACATGACCTGCATGGGGATCCAAAGCTCCTGAATCAGATGAAAGCCTCACCATGATGACACCTTTCGTAACAATCCGTTCATTATCAGATATCCCGGCAAGGATTTCCGTTTCCAACCCATCCGAAGCACCTGTTTTCACCTCTCTCTTCTCGTATAATTCAGGTGCTACCTGCACATAAACAAAAAATATCCCCTGCTCTTCGAGGAGGGCACTCACTGGTACTGTCAGCGCTTCGCGGGAAGTGGCTGATTTCAGCCATACTTCCACCAGACTGCCAGGAAGAATCCCCCCCGGATTGGTGATTCGCATGGTTACAGGAACCAAAAAATTGTCACCGCTGACACTTCTTCCTACCGAAACAACCTTCCCTTTTAGCTCATCGAGGGAAAATACCCTGTTTCCCGGGCTTGTCCGGATGGTTGCCATAAATTCAGATCCTGGGGCAGGAAGTTCTGATTGCCGGATATCGGCAATCAACTGGAGGTTTTTATCCCTGATCACAGTTAATAAAGGCTGGCCGGGTTCAACAAACTGACCATTCTTCACGTAGATTTGACCTATAAATCCGGGGATTGGCGAAACCACGTTCTCTCCGGAAGCTGAAAAACTTTCCCTGAGCTGATCATAAACATTTTTGCTGTTTTCGTAAACAATCCGGGCATCCAGCAGTTCCTTTTCGGATACAATCTTTTCTCTGGCCAGATTTTTGATCCGATTATAATCAGCTTCAGCTTTCACATAATTATTCTCTGCTTCCCTGTACCGTACCGTAATATTGTTGTCGGCTAATCCGGTGCCCGAGACGGAACACAGTTTCTCTCCCCTGTAAACCGCAGCTCCCGATGTCAGGTTCATTCCTGACAAATAAACAATTCCGCTTAGTTTTGCGGAAATTATCGTTTCATCGACCGGCGAAGGATCCACTCTCGCGACAGTTTTTATGATATTGCCCAGGGACTTTCTGACTGGCAAAGCTGTAGAAAATCCTGTTTTCCAGGCCTTTTCCACAGGAAAAACCACCGAATTGACATGGGGGGCATCTTCTATTTCCTGTTCTTCTTCCGCTTCATGCCCTGATGCATAGATTTTCACTCCGGGAATTTCTGCCGTCAGGGTGCGGCCTCCTGACCGAACTTCGGCTTTCATCAAAGCTGTGCCGATAAAATCAGGCTTCAGCAAAAAATCGTAAATTCCATCTTTAAGGGCTTTTTCAACAGTCTGCCTTATCTCACCCTTTTCTGATGTTATGACCAACGTAACATGACCACTTTCCATTGGTTTAAAATCAGGTAGAGAAGTCAGATGTAACAGAATTCTGGAGGGTTCTCCCACCACAAAGGGATCGGCTTCGGCAAACAGTTCCATTTCCGGTGTATAAACCCAATATTGGCTTTTAATATGCTCATCATGGTTGCCATCCACGATGTGATTGTGCTGATGCCTGCACCCAGCCAGTGCGACAACCAGCAATAACAAAACTTTTAAGAAATTTTTCATAATACAGATTTAAATCCTACCAAAAAAGAACAATGGCACTTTAAACCGGTTTGGCCGGCTGCGCCATGAAAAGGTATCATTTAAACCTGAGGGGGGGCTCTTGAACCGAGGAAAGAAAAGGGAAAAAACGTATAAGAGGGTATAAGCGGACCTGGATTCACTTTCACTGCCGGTCCGTTTTCGATGGCATGATTAAACGGATCGGAAACCACCCAGAAAGATTCATTTGAATGATCAGTGCATCGCAGGTTGCCGGTCAGTAAACCCGGTGTTCTGTTGTCGTTTGCCGGCAAAATTGTGACCTGCCCCAACAGGCAACGGTCATCTTTCCCTTCCGGTGTGGATCCGTGCCGGCAACATCTGTCGCCCGAATGGATCGGGGAAGGTATACTTATATGGTTCCGTTGAAGAATGCAAATCCGGTCTGCCAAATGATGATGCGGAACAAAGGCATGCAACAACATGACCGCGATCGCTGTCATCATGCAAAATACTGCCGGTTTGATTCTTATCATCGTGCCCCATCAATTTGATGCAAAATTAACAGAAAAGAATGAAAAAACATACAGCAAATAAAGTTGGACAATTTGGGGAAACATGTCAGTCAATATTCGGAAACCCAGTCCCATGTAGAATTAGTCTGTCAGCCATAATCCCTTTTTATTCCCCCATTGGTTTTTGACAATTTTCACAGAGCACAAAAAAATCAAAGGGAGACACGATGGCAAAATCTGGCTATCAGGGTCAAGATAAAGGGATAAAGTAAGTCAGAAGGACGGGTTACTTTGCAAAAAACATCCTTATCGCAACTGCAAACAGAAAAAGACTGAATATCTTCCGCAATGTATTCTCTGATGTCTGGATAGCCAGTTTGGAAGTGAAGTAACTTCCGATCATAAATGTTATGGCCAGGACGACCGCAAATTTCAGGTTTACCTGTCCGGCTTTATAATAGTTATACGCAGCAAACAACCCGATCGGGGGAAGCATCACAGCGAGGCTTGTCCCATTGGCCATGTGCTGTGAGAAACCAAAAAAAACAACCATGGCCGGGATCATGATCAGTCCTCCGCCCAATCCCAGCAAACCGCTGAAAGCACCTGTCACCAGGCCTACCAAGACAAGAAGCAGCAAAGTAGTAACACTCATTGATATAAATTAGATTAACCGTTAAATAATAATCATCCCTTTTCGATCAGCATCCTAAGCTTTTCCTCATCCAGGATATGGATCAGCTTTCCCTTCACAAAGATAGTTCCATTGTCCTGAAATTCCTTGATAGCCCTCGAAATACTTTCCCTCGAAGCACCCATGAATGAGGCAATATCTGATTTGGTCATATCAAGCAGGAAAGGATTCTCACAAAAGACCGTATGTCTGAAGTAAAGAAGGGCTTCAGCCAGCCGGCCGTATAGCTGTTGATACCGGTTCTTCATCATCCGGTCAACAAAAAACATTTCATTTTCACACACACAGGCAATCACCCTGGAAGCGAACTCCCCGTTCCGTCTGAGCAATTCATCAAAACATTCCTTGTTGATAAAACAGGCGCTTACATCGTTCAAAGCCTTAGCCGAGATAAAATTCACCCTGCTGTGCTTCACGATATTGTGCAATCCAATATAGTTCCCTGTCTTAACGATATTGATTATCTGCTCCACCCGGCCGGGCTGACTTTTAAATTGAACGACAAAGCCATTGCGGATATATACAACATAAAGCGCTGTTTTCCCCTATATGAGTAGTTTATCTCCCCTTTTCTAATTCA
>CAYNBE010000065.1:0-15683 GCA_964395045.1 uncultured Prolixibacteraceae bacterium
GGAATGTTTTTTTATCCGCCCAACCGCGACCCGAACAATGACAAAACAAAATACCTCACCGGCCCGGTTCCCTCGCTCAGGCTGGAAATTATGCGCGAAGGAATCGATGATTACGACTACATGATGTTACTGGAAGAGTGTATTAAAAATGCACGTCCCGGTCAGCAAAACCTGGTTAAAAGTGCAAAACAGGTATTGAACTTCGGCTCCGAAGTATTTGTCACCGAAAAAGAATACACAAAAAATCCTGAAATATTGGTAAAATACCGGCAACAAATGGGTAACCTGCTGGAACAGTTTAAAATGAAACCATAGTAATATATTATTGAAAAAAACAGCGTTGTCTCGGGTTTCGTTTTTAGTGTTGCTTTTGGTAAGATTTTCTGTAGAGGCACAAAAGGTTCCAGATGTAGCTTCAGAACTTCAGTCGAAAATGATCTGGAGCGGGCCCGACAACAAAACTCCCGAGTTTACGGTTTTCAGGAAAATAGTTGACATTGAAAGTATTGAGAAGGCAACTTTTCATATCTTCGCCGACACAAAATACATTTTCTGGATCAATGGTACAGAAATTTTGCGTGGTCCCTGCCGTTTCGACCCATTTGCAACTTCGTTTGATTCAAAAGAGATAACTTTGTTCCTGAAGCAAGGTATATTGATGGCATTGCTATGAAAAATTGGATAAAAGTTTATGTTCTGCTTATCTTTTTTCTGCTTTCAGGTGTAAGCCTGGCGCAAAAAAAAGTAGCAAAGGTTACTGCCTGCCTGCCTGACAATGTCATGCCTGTTCAGGCTTGCTGGTTCTGGGGTGAGGAAGAATTTCTTCCCGATGGTTATAAACCGTTCATTGACACCATCAGCCTGCATTCCCCTTTCAACCTGATTTCGGCGAGTGTGCGGCTTTTTGGAAGGGAGACTACAAACGATACCGTCCGCAAACAGGTAAAACTGGCAGCAGAATATGCGGCTGAGAAAGGAATTTCGCTGGTTGCCGATCTGGATGTCCGCACAGCCCGCCGCGCTTTTGAATCGAAATATCCCGACGAGTTACAGGAAATGCTGTTGCTAAAGGAAACAGGAATTTCAGAAGAAAAGAATACAGAAGTAACAATCTTCAGCAAATCACTTACTGATCACTATACAGGCCGCACAACGCCTTATTTACCCCTTTACGGCAGACTTGTCAGGGTTTATTCCTACATTGCCGGCGAAGATGGAATCGAAGCAAATTCTCTGGAAGACATTACCCGGAACTGTATGGTGTTATATTCATGTAAAGACTCTGTCCGTGTTCAAATACCCGCAGGGCAAAAAAATAGAAATGCCTGTGTGATGGTTTCGTTTACCCATTTATATCCCGATGTTTTTGCCCCGCACATCACAACGTTCCAGCGCGAAATTATTCGAAGCTACTCCGATGTCCCGCTGATCGGGGTTTTTAAGGACGAATGGGGTTTCCCTCCCTGTTTCGACGGAAGCCCGGCAAAGGATCAGTTCTGGTATTCGAAGGCCCGGGATCAATCCTATTCAGAAAGGACCAATGGTCGCGATTTACTCTCCGATTGCCTGCTCATGTACCGTAACATCAAAGGAAAAGAACGGGAAAGGCAAAGGGCGATCAACCATTTTATGGAGATGTCGTGGCAACGAAATGCGGAAATTGAATCCGATTATTATCATGCAGTAAAAGAGACATTTGGCCCGGATGCGGTTGTAGCAACACATCCAACCTGGTGGCCATATCCCGATTCGCGCGAGCAAATGAAAAACGGCCTCTGTTGGTGGGCTGCCAAACGCGACTGGGCGCAAACCGACGAATATACCCCTTTTGCCGTCCGCACCGCACTGGCAAAAAAGTGGGGCAGCCCGGTCTGGTACAACATGTTTTATTCGCCTGAACGGGCAAACTATGAAAAGGCCGTATGGAGTGCCGCACTGGCCGGTGGCCGGATAAACTACCATCCACTCGAACCGTCGAAACGAAAAAGTATTGACAGAACGCTGGAACTTCTTCGGGGCGAACTTGTCCTGGCTGAAAGTCGTGTGCGGATGCTGAATTTCATCAGTAAAAGTCCGCTCGATTGCCCTGTTGCAGTTGTTTTCGGCCATGCCTGTACCATGAACTGGGCAGGACCTGCCTACGACGATGTCGGAATGGACCTGGTAAGCGCGCTATGGAAAGCCGGAATACCAACCGATTTAATCCCGACCAGCGAGATTGAAAGCAATAGTTTGCAGGTGGATGAAGAAGGATGGATACGATACGGCCAACAAAAATATTCCGTCGTAATCCTGTATAACCCTGAATTTGAAAAACCTTCCAATGCTCCATTTTTTTATCGGGCAGCAAATGGAAAAACCCGCTTATTCCAAATGGGCAACTGGACCAGAGATTTTGAAGCGAACGATTTTGACGGGAACAGTGTTTTATCCGGAATGGTTGTTCCTGAAGGAAAAGAACAACTTCTCACTGCAGTGAAAACTATTCTGAAAGAACAGATATTTGAACTTCAGTCGCCGGCTATAGAAGCCACCAAAAAACAGTTTGGCCACCCTTTTATTTCTCCTCCTACCACCGGTTTCAGCCGCTTCATTGATGGATCGGTTATTTATATTGCCGGTACAAACCAGGTTGGCGGCGACCCAATCCATATCAGCGAAAAATTTCAGGGAGCACCCGTTTCCTTTGATGCAGAAGGAGTTGCCGCCTTCCGTTTGGATAAAAACGGGAAAGTGGAGGCGCTTGCTGCCGGTGGTTTAAAATCATTTCAATCAGAAAATTTTCAGATTAAATTAAAAGAACGCCTTGATCTGGCAATATGGAAAAATGAGAAAAATGAGTGGAAGGGAGTTATTCAGGGATGGAAAAAAGAAATCCCCCCTTGCTTACTTAAAATTACCCATGACTGGCAGATGGTCAATTTGCCAATACCTGCTTCTGAACCAAAATGACTGACAATTAAATAAAAATTATTATAACCATAAAGTTCATACCATGAGCAACCTAAAACAACTTTTTATCATTGTAATTCTGGCGCTGCTGCTAAGTTCCTGTGTTACGAAACCGAAGCGTCCGGTTGAATATGTCGATCCGTTTATTTGCACACAAGGCGACCATGGTCATTGGTTACCTGCGGCATTGGTACCCTTTGGCCTGGTCGAATTGTGTCCCGACTCCTATCCGGGAAGCCTCACTGCACACGGCGATCTGGCCCACTCAGGCTATGATTATTCCGATAGCCAGATACGCGGGTTCAGCCATATTCATCGGGGAAGCTCCGGAGGGGGCAGCATTCACGACCGCGCCGGATTGATTTCACTGGTCCCTTTTGCCCATGTTCCTGCCGATACGTTTTTTACAAACCCGGTACTTGGCATTGATAAACAGACGGAAACCGCCTCCGCTGGCTATTATCGCGTTCATCTAACCCAGGATGATATTCTGGCTGAATTGACAGCCACACGCCGGGTCGGGATACACCGTTACACTTTTCAGAAGCAGGAACCAGCAAAAATTTTCCTGAACAGCGGCAAAAGAGGACATGCCATTTCGTGTAAGTTCGTATCGCCGTCGCGGCTCGAAGGCGCTGTTGGAAACCACTATTTTGTGGCCGAATTTGATTCGCCTGTTCTGAAAACATCGGTATGGACCGGCACGCAGCTCGAAGACGGGACAAGCATTGAAATGCAGGCCATGGGCGGATTAGTGTGCGAATTTGGTGAGCTGAAAGATCCAATCATTCAGGTAAAAGTCGGGCTTTCGCTCACCAGCATCGAAGCGGCTGCGAAAAACCTCGAAGCAGAATGTCCCGGCTGGGATTTTGCAGCTGTCAGGGACAAAGCGGATAAAGCCTGGAATAATGTGCTTTCAGCAATAAAAGTTACGGGAAAGAACGACGAGGACAAAACTATTTTTTACACCGCTTTGTACCACACCTGCTTCTTGCCTCAGGTAATAAGTGACGTGGACGGAAAATACCCCGGCCTTGACAAAAATATTCATCAGGCCGAGGGCTATAATTTTTACAACAACTATGCTTTCTGGGATTCGTTCCGCACCAAATATCCGCTGTACAGCCTGTGGATCCCCGGTGTTTACCGCGACATCACCAAATCGCTGCGCGACATTTACGAACAGGCCGGGAACTGGGATCCTTTCCCCGATAACGACCATCGGCCGCATGGATTCTGTTACACAGTGAGGGGCAAAGATGGCTATCAGCCATTTACGACCTGTCGCCACGAACACATGCTGATGGTGGTGGCCGATGCTTATGTGAAAGGATTGTTCGACTTTCCGCTGGAATCGGTTTATCCATACATGAAGCACGAGGCTATGATCCAAATGCCGGAACGGTACGATTCAATCGGTTTTATTCCTGCACGCCCCGACCAGACCGGCGAATATTCATGGGACAACTGGGTGATGGCGCAAATGGCCAAAAAACTTGGTTACAACGACGACTATGCCTATTTTATGAAACGTTCGGAATACTGGCGGAATACCTGGGACCCAACCATAAAATTTTTCCGGGCACGGGCAGCCGACGGCAAATGGCTCGATTTTCCGGACGACCCGACCGAAAACCGCGAAAAATATACATATGAAGGGAGTAAATGGCACTGGCGCTGGAACATTGTTCACGATATTCCAGCATTGATGGGATATTTTGGCGGAAAAGAAGCTTTTCTGAAAGAATTGGAATATTTCTTCGATAACGATTTGTACACGGCAGGCAACCAGATCGATTTGCATGCGCCTTATCTTTTCAATATGGCTGGCGCACCCTGGTTGACCCAAAAATGGGTGCGGAAAATCCTGACCGAACCCATCGTGCAGAAATACGGGACACACAACTTTTTCCCGAAACCAATTTTTGACCGTGTATACAAAGCCACGCCCGATGGTTACCTCCTGGAAATGGACTGCGATTACGGGTGTATGGCAGCCTGGTACGCTATGAGCGCCATGGGGCTTTATCAGGTTTGTCCGGGCAACCCGGAATACCAGTTGACAGCGCCAATCTTCGATGAAGTAACCATCACGCTGGACCCAAAAATTTATTCAGGAAAGTCGTTTACCATCAAAGCCAATAAACTCAGTAAAGAAAATTTTTACATTCAGTCTGCTACCTTAAATGGAAAACCTTATAACAGTTCGTCTCTCTCCCATCAAGTGATTGTGAAAGGTGGTGAGCTGGTTTTTGAAATGGGCCCGGAACCAAATAAAAATTGGGGGAGTTTGTAACTGGTTTTTCTGAAAACAAGATGGTGTAAATTTAAAAATTTCAAGTATCATGCTTTTATCAAACTTAAAACGCTTTTTTGTGTCCATTCTTTTTATTGCATTCTGCTGGACTGTGTCAGGATATGAACATCCTGGGGGAATGCATCCAAAAGCACAAATCACATTTGTGAAAAAGCAAATCAGGCAAGAGAAGGAGCCATACCTTTCAGCTTTTCAGCAATTAATTAGCTTGGCCGATAGTGCTTTATTAAGAGAACACCATGCCTTGGCCGATTTTAGTGTTCCCGGTTATTATAAGATACCTGAATTGCATATCAAAAACTCAAAAAGCCTGGCATCGGATTCGTTTGATGCCTATTCCTGTGCATTAGCATGGCAACTCAGTGGTAAAGAGAAATATGCACAACAGGCATTGTATTTTATCAATGCATGGAGCAGAATAAATAAGCAATATTCGGATAGCGACGGGTCGCTGGTGATGACATACACCGGAACGGCTATGGTTATTGCAGCAGAATTAATGTCCAATTATCCAAATTGGAAAAGTGAAGATAAAAAACTTTTTGACGAATGGGTAATTTGTGTATATCGCAAGGCAGCCAACGAGATTCGCACCAAAAAGAACAATTGGGGCGACTGGGGAAGGTTTGGATCTTCGTTGGTAGCTTATTATTTGGATGATGCAGTTGAAATGGAAGAAAATATCAGGTTATTCAAATCTGATCTTTTCGATAAAATTGCTGAAGACGGGCACATGCCAGCCGAAACCCAGAGGGGAGCCAATGGTATTTGGTACACCTATTTTTCGCTTGCCCCCATGACGGCAACTGCCTGGGTTGCATCCAATGCAACAGGCGAAAACCTGTTTGCTCTAAAGAAAGATGGCCGTTCAGTAAAAAATGCCATTGACTATCTGCTTTATTACAACCAACACCCAAATGAATGGAAGTGGTTCGAAAATCCCGTTCATGGTTCACCTGATAGCAAATTCTCCGATTTAGATCTGAAAACAGATTATTCTTTCTGGCCTGCAAATTTAATCGAAGCCATGAACGGCATATTTCAAGACAAAATGTATGACAGTTATGTCGCCCCATCTCGCCCTCTGTGTTACGAAGACCACCATTTTGCCTGGGTTTTTCCAACGCTCAAGCCTGCAACGATGGATGGCTACAAAAAAATAACCGGTTTTTAAAGGATAAATTGAAACTCTCCGCCGCAGAGCATCGAGGAAGGCACTCACCGGAATTCAAAAATAATTTGAAAAACAACTGACAATATGAATTTCGGCCTATCAAAAAACAAAAAAATGGGTAAATTTCAGCCATTACCATAAAATACTATGAAGCCAATAATTTATACTTCGCTTTTCATACTGTGTTTTGTAGCATCAGCTTTAAAAACCATAGCCAAGCCGGATACGTTGTCGTTCCTGCATATTACCGATTTACATCTGATCTTCAATCCTGATCTTCACCAGCAAGACCTGGCCAAAAGCAGAAAACATTATGAACAAGGCCAAACTCCACTAAAACAATTTCTGAAAACAATGCCCAAAAAAACAAACAGCAGCATGGTAATCGCTACCGGCGATCTGCTTGATTCGTACGAAACTGAAGCAAAGAACGGAGAAATGGTAACCTTCCGGAAAAACCAGTTCTTCCGGGTGTTGAAAAAAAGCAATGTTCCAGTATTTCTGACTTTGGGAAATCACGACATTACCAGTTATTCATGGGAAAACAATACGCGCGTTTCTAGTCAAAACAATGCCGGACAGGCCCGAGCCAAATGGATCATAAATATTCCCTGTTTTAAAAACGGGACCTATTACAGTAAAACATATCAGGTTGGCGCCACAACCTACCGGCTGATTTTCCTCGATAACAGCTTTTATCGTTTTCACTCTGATGAAAAAGTTGAAGTTCCCTATCTCGACAAGCCCCAGTTGCACTGGTTGAGGGCACAATTGCAGGAGTCGCCCAACGATGTTGAAATCATAATGATGCATATCCCGATGAATCCGGGAATGGCAGGTTTTGCAGAAAACAACAGTATTTATTCTTTGGTTTCCCGGCAACTCTCACTGAAAATGCTGTTGGTGGGGCACAACCACCGGAACGAAATGAAAGAATTTCAAAATGCAGAAAGTCATTTTTACCAGGTGCAAACCGGTGCTTTTGCACAGGATACCAAAAACTGGAGGCTCATCCGGTTAACCGAAAACACCATTCTGGTTTCTGTCCCGGGTGATATTAAAACAGAAATAGCAATTCCTGTCATGTAACTTATTCTTAGAAATTTGTTTAATTCTTTGTAAAAGAAAACCATAACCCACTTCTGCCGATAGGAAAACTGGCGCCACCCCTCTTTTTCAAAGAGAGGGGAAAGAAATAAGTTTGAACATTCATATTGTCCTGTTATTTTCAATGGGCTCTATTTTCAAATATTGGCTGACTCTAAAAGAACCTCAAAAATGGGAACGAACTTTACCCGCAGATCTTTTCTCAATGCCTCTTTATCAGCTGCAGGGGCAATAGCAGTAGGCAATCCGCTTTTTCAGTGTACGCAAATAAAAAGAACATCTTCCGGAAGCACAGGAAAAAAGCAATTATTTGCAACGACCGATTATTTCGACAATGTTCTCATCAACCACCAGGGAAGCCGCTATGGTGCGCCTGTTCCGCGTGATGATGACTATTATGAAAATAACCGCTGCTTTATGGACCGGAAGCAGTTGGACGAACTGCACAAATTTCTGGCTTCAATAGGGGTGACACGCCACCAATGGATTTTCGATATTATCTGGACTTTTTATGAAGAGTATCCGCACGGGTTTGATTTGTTGAAGGAAGCAGCTGCTTCGGCCCACCGGTACGGAATCGAATTTTATGCGGTGATCAAACCTTTTGAAGGCGGTGTTTTCGGAAATATTTTACCTCACACCATGCCTTGTCCGGATGGAGTTGCCATTCGCGACTTGCGTGGCATTTTCCCGATGCCCCGTCCCTTTTTGGCCAACAACCCGACGTTATGCCTGAAACGCAAAACAGGGTCATATAAATATTCCGGGCCGGTTTCTGCAATTCGCCTGGTAAAAAGCGACAACCGCCCGACACGGGTAAAAGCAGAACATCTTTCCATCCTGACAAGCCCAACGAACAACCGGTTTATTCCGTATAAAGGACCGGTTTCGTTCCGCGAAACCATTGAACCCCGTTACCGTTTTCCGTATTGGCGACAATCCCGTATTTTTCATTTCGAAAACCTGGAGATTCCCCTCGACCATAAATACATTTTAATTCGCTGCTCTCTGGCCGGTGAAAATTCCGACTTCAGTAACGAAAAAGGAACGATTATTGAGCTGATCGGACACGACGGGGAAATTATACCGAATACACTCAGTACCGGCCCTGTCAGCCTTGACAAACATGCCGATTTTTATCAGTCGAAACTGCAAAAACAGCTGATCCGTTATCTTAAAGTGCCTGAAATTCAGGAAGAAATAAACGATCCACAAAAAATGCAGGAGCATTATCGCGATTATTATAGTTTTGGCGAATACAATCCCGCCGACTGGATCAGTCTGGACAAGGAAGGTGCTATTGCCGTGGCTTGCGGAAAACCGGAATATCAACTGGGAATCCTGAGTCCCGTTTATCCTGAAGTCCGGGCACACTGGCTCGAACTGGTTCGTTTTTGCCTCGACCGCGATGTGGACGGGATCAACTTACGTATTTCAAACCATACGTTTTCTACCGAATCATGGGAATATGGATTTAACGAACCGGTGTTGGAAGCAACCGGGGGAAAAACCGATTACCATTCGGTAAGCCGGGTAAATGGCAATGCATATACCGCCTTTCTGGAAGAAGTCCGCAAACTGGTAAAAGGGCGGAAAAAACCGCTGGCAATCCATTTGGAAACGAATTTGCTGATCCCCGACGACCGTGGCAAAATAAGTTCATACCCTTATAATTTTGAATGGCAGTGGGAAAAATGGGTAAAGGAAATCGGCGACGAGTTTGAAATTCGCGGGGTATTTCAGGTTCGCCCGTGGAACCTGCAAAAATCAATTGATTCATTTAGCGCAGCAACCAGAGCTGTTGGCAAACCGTTGTATTTGCAGGGCGATTTTCATGGGATGGCATTTGAAGGGCCGTTTGACAGTATCAAAGCAGAAACCGGTATCGTAACCAGTCATCCGGGTCTGGACGGCTATGTTTTTTACGAAACGGCCAACATCACCCGGATCAACGACGAAAGCCGGGTGGAAGGAAGCCCGGAAGCCGCCGGATTATTAAAGCAATTTTCTGGAAAACAATAAAAATCAGTCGGAATGAAAATTAAAACACAAACCACATTCCTATTCTTCTTTTTCATTTTTTACGGGTGTCAGGCAACAAAAAAAGCAGAGTTGGTTTTTGATCTTCCCGAACGTGGCTTGTGCGCTCATCGCGGGGCAATGGAAACCCACCCCGAGAATACCATTCCGGCATTCCGTGCCGCTGTGGAAGCCGGCGCCCACATGATAGAGTTCGACGCGTGGCTTACCAAAGACAACCAAATGGTGGTGATCCACGATTCAAAAGTGGATCGCACTACCAACGGAAAAGGGAAAGTGTCGGAACTGACTTTTGATGAAATCAGAAAACTGGATGCCGGAAGCTGGAAAGCTCCGGAATTTACGGGACTGCAAGTTCCAACTCCGGAAGAAGGGTTGAACGAAATGCCGCACAATGTGTGGATCAATATCCACATCAAGGGAGAAGGCGAGCTGCCGGTGATGCTTGCCCGGCTAGTTGAAGCGCAGGGCCGGCTGTACCAGACTTTTCTGGCTTGCAGCGCAGAAGCTGCCCGTCTGGCAAAAGAAGCCGTTCCCGGAATAAAAATCTGTAATATGGAGCGATCGGGATCGGCTGAAGAATATGTTGCTGCGACCATCAACGCCCGTACCGATTTTATTCAGCTTCTCAAAAAATCGGATTATACCGATTTTACCGGAAGTGTCAAACAATTGAAAGAAAATGGCATCAGAATAAATTATTACGGAACGGATTCGCCTGAAGAATTAAAAATGTTGTTTGAAGCCGGTGTCGATTTTCCATTGGTGAACAACATTGTTCAAACAATTGATGCGGTACGTGAGCTGGGCATTGAGCCACTAAAACCGGTATACCTGGCAAAATAATATTCATAAAACAAATCATACCATGAGAAAAACAATACTGTTTTTGGCTCTACTTTGCGGGGTTTCACTGTCGGGGTTAAGCCAGCTTAAAGTTGGCGATCAACTTCCGCTTTGGAAAGAAGGTTATCTTGACATCCATCACATCAATACGGGCAAAGGCGAGTGTGCATTTCTTATGTTGCCCGATGGTACCACAATGTTGGTCGATGCCGGGGCAACCGCCCGCCCCAAACCCCGCGTTACCGCCCCGAAACCGGATGGCAGCCGCACCCCCGGAGAATGGATTTCAAGGTACATACAGCATTTTCTGCAAAACAGGACTGAAAAAAAACTGGATTACATCCTACTGACCCATTTTCACGATGACCATATCGGTGAAACTTATTCGGGACTGAAAACATCTGAAACCGGAAATTTTATTTTATCAGGGGTGACCGAAGTCGGGGAAACCATTCCGTTTGATAAAATTGTGGACCGCAACTGGCCCTCTTACGATTATCCAAAACCTTTAGGGACTGGTTATATCGATAATTACATCCGCTTTGTAAAGTGGAATGTCGAACATAAAGGGGTTCAGGCTGAACAGTTCAGGGTAGGTGCAAACGATCAGTTTTCGCTGGTCCATCATCCTGAGAAATACCCGGAATTTGAAATCCGGAACCTGGCTTCCAACGGGCAGGTCTGGACAGGAGTGGGGAATAATGTACGGAATCACTTTCCCCCCCTCGCATCGCTTCCCGAAAACCAATATCCCGGAGAAAATGCCTGCAGCAACGCTTTTCGCTTGTCATACGGAAAATTCGATTACTTCAATGGTGGTGACCTGACTACCGGGGCACCGGGTTCGTGGCAGGATATTGAAACACCTGTTGGACTGGTTACCGGCCCGGTTGATGTCTGCATAGCGAATCATCATGCATACTACGATGCGATGGGCGCCCTGTTTATGCAGGCTGTCCGTCCGCGAGTACATATTATCCAGGTGTGGGCGCCCAGTCACCCATCGCCTTCAGTATTGGCGCGTATGATGTCGAATTGGACCTATCCCGGCCCCCGTGACGTTTTTGCCACCAACACCATGGAAGAAACCCGCGTGGTCTCTGGCCGGATGGATGACCTGAAAAGCCAACAGGGACATATTGTGGTACGGGTCAGTCAGGGTGGGGATAATTACATGATTTACATTTTAGATGACTCGGCGGAAAATTTCAAGGTAACGGGCATTCATGGGCCATACCACTGCGAGTAAGAGATTTACGAATTAATTATTGACCATTGACGATTTAGGGACTTCCTCATTCACTATAATGTCAATTACAAAACCAACCAACTATGACAAAGAAAATAGTACAAATGAGCTTGCTGGCTTTTCTGGCCGGAGCTGTTTCCTGTTCAAAAAGCACTCAAAAACCGGATTTTGACCCGCTGAAATATGTCAATCCGTTCATCTGTACCGAAGGCGACAACGGGCAGTTGTACCCCGGGGCAAGTTATCCGTTCGGGCTGGTGCAATTGTCACCCGAGACCGAAGGCGATTCGCATGTCGGGTATTATTACGAAGACGAAATCATCGAAGGGTTTTCACATCTGCGTATTCCCGGAGGCGGCTCGCAGGGCAAAGGCGGCGGCCTGCTCATTAAACCGGGAATTGGAAAGTTCACGCCTAAAATCGATGAGTTTCGCGAGAAATACGTCAAATCGGAGGAAGAAGCAACCGCTGGGTATTACAAACTGGTGCTTGAATCTGGTGTGAAAGCCGAACTAACGGTTTCCGAACGTGTGGGTTTTCACCGTTACACATTTCCTGAAGAAAAGAAGAACGACCGCTATGTTGTAGTGGATTTATCGCACAGCTACGTGGGAATGCTCGATGCCAGTCTGAACATGAAAAACGACCGAGAAATAACCGGGATGATCAAATCGCTCCATAACCGGGGCGGCGGCTATCATCAATTGTATTTCGCCATTGTGGCAGATGTTCCGTTTGAGTCGTTTACCAGTTGGAAGGGGGAAGAGAACGGAAATCAGCCGGTCCGCGCAGGAAACGATATTGGTGTCTGGCTGAATTTTTCAGGAAATGAAAAAAATACGGTTCAACTGAAAGTGGGTTTGTCGCCCGTGAGCGAAGAACTGGCTCTATTGCATGCCACTACCGAGATTGACCACTGGGATTTCGACAAAGCCAGGGAAAAAACGATTTCTGTCTGGCGCGAAAAATTGTCTAAAATCGAGATAAATGGCGGTTCCGAAGAATTTAAGACTATTTTTTACACCCATTTGTACCACTCGTATTTGGTACCCAACAATGCCACTTCAATAACCGGACTTTACCGTGCGGCCAATCAGCCTGCTTCATTGTACGACACCAAACAAACGGCCCCCGATTTTACTTACTACTCTACATGGAGCCTGTGGGACGATTTTCGCAAGTATTCACTGGTTTCTCTCATGGAACCGCAGATTGCAAAAAACATCGCCCGTTCGCTGGTCGACCATTATAAACACCGGCAAGGCGGTGACCGTCAATACTGGCCAACGCCCAATATCCGCATGGAGTTTGCCGGTTCGGTCATTATGGATGCGTGGAACAAAGGTTTAGGCGATTTCGATGCTGAAATTGCCTTTCGAGGAATGAAAGAAGATTTTGAAAAAGGCGGCGTCAACAACCTGAGCGACCAGTTGGAAAGCGACTACCACGCTTATTTTGCCCTCGAAATGGCCAAAGCCCTGGGAAAAAATGACGAGGCCAAAACCCTGAAAGAAGCCGCTCTTCGGTACAAAAAATTGTGGTGCGCCGAACAAAAAGACAATCAGGGAAATGTGCGTGGATTTTTTACTCCTGAAGGAAAACCGGTTGACGACGTTGAAGTGATTGACAAATATACATACGAAGGCAACCTCTGGCATTACCGCTGGTTTGTGTTGCACGATGTGGATGGCTTTATTGAACTGGCTGGGGGAAAAGAAAAAGTGGCCGACGACCTGGAATATTTCTTTGAAAACAACTTTTACATGGCTTTGAACGAACCCGATGTTCAGGCGCCCTTCCTGTTTAATTTTCTGGGGAAACCATACCTGACACAAAAATGGGTGCGGACCTTTACGACCAAAGAGGTTGTCCAGTTGTATCACAACCATGGGCCGTTCGACAAACCGGTGGTCGACCGCATATACCGCGCCGACCCGAGAGGGTACATCGAATCGATGGACGACGATGCCGGGGCAATGGCATCATGGTTTGTGATGAGCGCCATGGGGCTGTTCCCATACGACCCCGTGCAACCGGTCTACCTGATTGGTTCTCCCATTTTCCCAGAATTGACCCTTCATTTCGACAATGGGAAAAGTTTCACCATCGTTGCCAATAATGTGAGCGAGGACAACTTTTATATCCAGTCGGCCAAACTGAACGGCAAATCATTTGATGAACCGTGGATCAACTACCAGACACTGATGGCGGGCGGGACACTGGAATTTGAAATGGGGAGCCAGCCTAACAAAGAATGGGGGAACAATCCAGCCAACCGGCCTCCTTCGGTAAGTAACGATTAATTTCAAAAGGATGAGTAACAGCAATTTTAGATTATTCAGCCTGATACAATTTGTGACATTGGCTTTGGCTCCGATTTTTGTGATTTTTACAACTGTCTGCCCGGTTTCGGCACAAGCAAACTACAGGCAGGTTGCGGAAAAACAGTTCTTTGTCGGAGTTGATAATTCCGGCGATAAATTTCAGGCCGATGAGTTTTTCAATTATCCGGCAATGGAGGCCTTGGGCATTGATTTCATCAGCTACAAATACCGCGGCCCAAAAGGTACCATTGAAGAAGAAGCTGCGAAGCTGAAAAAGCTGCTCGACCGTGCGGAAGAGAAAAATCTGAAAATAATTTTCAACGTAGAGTCGGGGAACTGGAGCCTCGATATATTGAGCGCCGACGGGCACAACTGGTTGAAACAGCCCGGTGGCCTGCATCAGTTCAGGTTCCCGCCGCAAGTGCTAAAAAGCATTTATCAATCGCCTGCTTTTTGGGGGGTGTTGTACGATGAATTGGAACATTCGCAAATCACCCGCAACCTGACTATTACTTTGCGTAATCCAGGTGTCGAAAGGGTCAGTTTGGCCGAAACTACCGGAATGGACTTTAAATCGGCAGACGAAGCGGTGAACACCGGAGCCAGATCGTTGGTCGGTTATCACCGGGGATTTGGCAACGGAAAAGTGCTGACCGAACACGTATGGCCGGTACTATTTCACAATTTTGCAAGGGCCGGAATGGTTCCCGCATATAAACAAATGAAAGAAAACTGGTCGAATGTGTGGGCGGCCTGTGCCATGGGCGCCTGCCTTCAATACAATCAGGAGTTATGGGCTTGCCTCGATTTTTGGAACCACAATACTTATCCTGGTCACAGCGCTGAGGAGTTGAAGGGAAACCTGCTGTTTGCTTATTGGTGCGGGGCCGACAAGGCGTATATCGAGAATGTTGGCAGTCTTTATTCGCTGGACGAGAAACAGAATGTAAAGCTGGGAGAAAGAGGAGAAGTATTCAGAACTTTTGTGAAGGAATACATCCCGTTGAACCCGCGCCCATACTCATTCCGCGATTTTGAACCACAAATTGCCATCATCCGTTTCGACGACACGGCCTGGGGACAGGGGAAAAATGTTTTTTGCAGCGTTCAGGAAGGCAGCCAGACCGTTTACCTGTACTGGAAAGACTGGCTGTTCGGCGCCTACGACCTCAATACAAGCCCCGAATCGGAAGAGTGGATAAAAGCCTGGCATACCATTACCCACGGAATGGTGAAAAAGGAAAGCCTCTCGTGGAATGCAGGAAACTATTACAAGGGAATGCCTCACCGTTCTTTTGCACCTGCCAACTCACCCGTAGTGTTCGACGATTCGGTAACCAAAGAGCATTTAAAAACTGTGAAACTGGCTTTTTTGTGTGGACTGTTTATGAGTAAACAAACCCTTGCCGATATCAATGAGCTTGTAAAGAAAAAGGGCCTGGTAGTGGTCACATCGGCCCGTTTTGCATCGAAGAAGCTGGTTGCTGGTTATTCCGGAGGCACTAAAGAATTCAGGGACGGGAGAGGGAAATGGATCATCACCGATGACATGGCGGGCGATGAACTGAAAAAACGGGTAACTCCCTTCATCGGCAACGATGATGAAATCGTGTATCTTTTTAAAGGAAACCGGAAAGTAACCATGAAAATATCGCCTGACGGGGATAAACTGGA
>CAYNBE010000066.1:0-15401 GCA_964395045.1 uncultured Prolixibacteraceae bacterium
TGGTTGAAAGAAAGGGTAAAATCGCCGTTTTTCTTCCAGAAGGTTGTGTCTTTCTTTTCCTGTGCGTATGAACTCGTTCCGGCGACAAGGAATAAAAGAAGAATGATTTTTGAGTCCACTCTGAAAAGTGAAGTTTCACGCCAAGTCGTCAAGAATGAATAACCTAAATATTTGATAATAAATACTTTGTTGACTTTGTGTGACATATTATAAAAGACTTTTCGGAGAAAACTCATTTTTGATTTCATTTCCTAGTGTTATTTGTGTGGGTTACAATTTCAAACAATCAGTTACCTGTTAAACGGAGATTTCATCAATCAGGCTGTTCCTCAGAAAACATATAAATGGAAGGGGAAATCCGGAGCCGGGCGCTTTTCATCCGGCATCCGGCTCCGCGAATTTTCTATTCGTAGTCTTCTTCTTCAGGTAAATTGTTGATTTTCTCATCCACCAGAATTCTGCCACAATATTCACAGACAATGATTTTTTTTCGGCTGGCGATATCGAGTTGCCGTTGAGGTGGAATTTTATTGAAACATCCTCCGCAGGCATCACGCTGGATGGTAACCACTGCCAGTCCGTTCCGCGCATTTTTGCGGATTCTTTTAAAGGCAGTCAGCAACCTTGACTCAACGAATGATTCAATCTTATCTGCTTTTGCCTTGAGTTTCTCCTCCTCGATCCGTGTTTCTTCGGTGATCTCTTCCAGTTCCCTGTTCTTGCGGGCAAGGTCTTCAAGACGGTCGTTCAGCTGGTTTTTTGAGGTTTTTATGGCTTCGTTTTTAGCTTCCATGTCGGAAGTATATTCCCTGATTCTCTTTTCTGAAAGCTGAATTTCAAGATTCTGGAATTCAATTTCCTTGGCAAGCGAATCAAATTCTCGGTTGTTGCGAACGTTATTCTGCTGCTCGGTATATTTTGTGATCAGGTTTTGCGATTCCCTGATGGCAATCTTCTTGTTGCTGATGGCTGTCTCAATGCTTTTGATCTCATCTTCAAGGTTGTGTATCCTTGTTTTGAGTCCGGCAATTTCATCCTCGAGATCCTGGACTTCGAGTGGTAATTCACCTCTCAATACCTTGATCTTGTCAATGGCAGAAACCACCAACTGCAATTCATGCAGGGCCCTGAGCTTCTCTTCAATCGAAATTTCCTTTTCTTCTGGTCTTGCAAACTGGGTGTTCATAATGTGTTATTGTAAAAAATGATCTGATCCGGAGTGCTTAAATAAAACATGACACGGGACTTGTCACAGTTTCAGAAAACCGGACGCCAAATGTATGGAATTTTTTCGTAAGTAGTTCATAAAAAAGTTCCCTGGTGAATTGTTCACTTTCAAAATGCCCGATATCGGCGAGAACAATCTTTCCTGCAGCTTCAAAAAACTGGTGGTATTTCAAATCCCCTGTGATGAAAAAATCAGCTCCGGCAGCAATAGCTTCTCCGGTTAGGAACGAACCGGCTCCACCACAGAGGGCTACCCGCGACACCGGCTTGCTCAACAGGGGTGAGTGTCGGATAACCGGTGAATGAAATGTCTCTTTCAGTAACCTGAGAAAAGCTTTTTCGGATAGCGGTTCCTCCAATTTCCCCACCAGCCCTGCCCCTGCCAGCATATAACTGTTTTCAACCGGATAAATGTCGTATGCCACTTCTTCATACGGATGTGCCCTGATGAGGGCTACGGTGATTTTTGATTCAAGATATGCCGGAAAGACGATTTCCAACCTCAATTCCTCCTCTGTATGAAATTTTCCAGGCTCTCCTGCAAAAGGGTGTGTTCCTTCATCTCCCCTGAATGTCCCTTTCCCGGGAGAGGTAAAGCTGCAATGGTCGTAATTCCCGATATGTCCGGCTCCTGCCATGAATACCGCATTGCGGACATCTTCCAGATGGCTGGCCGGCACAAAAGTTACCAGTTTCCGCAAAATCCCTTTCAATGGTTTCAGGATTTTTGTTTCTTGTAATCCCATTTTTTGGGCAATTTTTTGATTGACACCGGTGATTGCGTTGTCAAGATTGGTGTGAACCGACAAGATGGCTATACGATGGATGATCGCTTTGCTAAGGATTCTTTCAGTGGCCGTGGCCCCTGTGATTCTTTTCAGATTGCCGAAAACGACAGGATGATGGGATACTATCAGATTTGCCCGACAGGCAATTGCTTCATCGACAACTGCTTCTGTTACATCAATGGTCAAGAGTGCTGATGTGATTTCCTGATCAGGATCTCCGACCTGGATACCCGAATTATCGTATGATTCCTGCAGTGCTGCAGGAGCCAGGGTTTCGAAATACCCGGCCACGTCACTCAGAGTGGTTTTCGGTTTCATTTTCAGTCATTTCATTTCTGATGTCAACCAGTTGTTGCCTGATCATCAGGAGCCTCTCAACCACCTCTGCTGTCTTCGCAGTACCTTCCCTGTTCTTGTCAAGCAATTGTGCTGCCCCTTTTAATGTCATCCCCTTCTCTTTGACCAGATGATATATCAGTTTCAGCTGGCTGATATCGTTCTGGGTGAACAACCTGTTCCCTTTCTTGTTTTTCTGAAGTTTCAGGATGGAAAACTCCTTATCCCAAAACCTGATTAAGGAAGGGTTTACTCCAAGCATCCCTGCTACTTCGCTGATGCTGTAAAATATCTTCTCTATTTTGGGTTCCTTGTATGGCACGGCATCAGTCAAAGCTCTGTCCCATATTGGAAGAAATGGCTATCATTTTTTCGTATTCCTGCGGCGTGAGATCCATATAATAGAAATACTGAGGATTAACCGGTTCCCCGTTTTTATGGACTTCATAATGGAGGTGCGGTGCCGTTGATGTGCCAGTATTTCCTACAAAGCCGATTACCTCCCCTCGTTTTAAATGCTGTCCCGGTTTTACATTGAACCGGATCAGGTGTGCATAAACGGTCGTATAACCATATCCATGATCAACAGTGATCATTTTACCGTACCCCGAATGTTCCGATGTGACCTCTGCAACCGTTCCGTCGCCGGTTACATAAACTTCCGTCCCGATGGGGGCTGTGAAATCCATCCCGTAATGGAATTTTCTGATTTTGTAAATCGGATGAATCCGGTAACCCCATCCGGATGCTGTTTGTTTCAGGTCTTTGTTCGATACCGGCTGAATCGACGGGATGGAAGCAAGCATCTTTTCCTTCTCAAGTGCAAGTTTCATCACCTCTTCATACGATTTAGACTGAACATATGTTTTTTTCGCAATAATGTCAAGCCTTTTTGCGGTGCTGATTACCAAATCGCTGTTATCCATATTTTCGAGGTGCGCGTATTTGTTGGCCCCTCCAAATCCTGCATTCCGGACGCTTGACGGAATCGGCTCTGTTTCAAATATCACCCTGTAGATGTTGTCATCGCGCTGCTGAATGTCATCCAACGTTTTTTCAATCATTTCCATGTCCTTTTTCATCAGCTTGTACTGGGTCAAAAGACGCTGGTTTTCCCTTCTAAGTGCCTTGGCCTCAGGAGTTTCGTAAAAATTCAGGATCACAATCACCAGTACGATCGAAAATGCCAGGCTGCTCGAAAAATAGGCTATGAAGCGGGTGAACCTTTCCCTGAAAGAGACGCCGTGTTGTTCGTAACTGAGTGTTTCCGGATTAAATCGGTATCTTCTTTTTGCCATGCTAAAACAAGACTTATTTTCATTCGGCTCCCGCAGAATGAATTATTTCCCATAAATTTGCGAAATTTCTTATAAAACTAATAAAAAACGGGCATAAAAGTAATGGATAAGGATATTTTTCTGGTGTGTTGCCGATGCCTTTAATGTTTTTTAACAATCTGAATTAAACGAATTAAGTATTGTAACAGGATGAAATCAAATGAAATACGCACTGCTTTCCTGGAATTTTTCGTCTCAAGGGGGCATCAGGTTGTTCCATCGGCACCAATGGTGATCAAGGATGATCCGACATTGATGTTCACCAATGCCGGCATGAACCAGTTCAAGGATATTTTCCTGGGAAACGAACCTGTGAAATGGTCGCGCATTGCCGATACCCAAAAATGCCTGCGGGTTTCGGGAAAACACAACGACCTGGAAGAAGTGGGGCTCGATACGTATCATCATACGATGTTTGAGATGTTGGGGAATTGGTCATTCGGCGATTATTTCAAGAAGGAGGCGATTGCCTGGGCATGGGAATTTCTGACCGGGAGACTGAACATACCGGTTGACAGACTGTATGCCACGGTTTTTGAAGGTGATCCTGCCGAAAACCTGGAAAGAGACAATGATTCGGCTGATTTTTGGGCTTTATATCTGCCTGCCGGTCAAATCCTTAACGGAGGTAAAAAAGACAATTTCTGGGAAATGGGCGACAGCGGTCCGTGCGGTCCATGTTCCGAAATACACGTCGATATCAGGGAAGATGCCGAACGCGACATGATTCCCGGACGTGAACTGGTCAACAAAGGGCATCCGCAGGTGATCGAAATCTGGAACCTGGTTTTCATTCAGTTCAACAGAAAAGCCAGCGGCATTCTTGAAAATCTACCCTCCAGACATGTGGATACGGGCATGGGTTTTGAAAGGTTGTGTATGGTCATGCAGGGAAAAAAGTCAACTTACGATACCGACATTTTCCGGGAAATCATCAACACGACCAGCCTGCTTTGCGGGGTTATCTACGGACAAAATGAAAAATGCGATGTCGCCATGCGGGTGATTGCCGATCATCTCAGGGCAGTCTCTTTTGCAATCGCCGACGGACAAATTCCCTCCAATAACAAGGCAGGGTATGTGATTCGAAGAATTCTCCGCCGGGCCGTACGGTACGGCTATACCTTCCTTGGTTTGCGTGATCCGTTTCTCTGCCGGCTGGTTGGAGTCCTGGCTGAAAACATGGGGGATGCTTTTCCTGAGTTGAGGTCTCAACAGCCGCTAATTGAAAAGGTACTGCACGAGGAGGAGGAGTCGTTCCTGAGAACTCTCGAAACCGGCATCCGTCTGATGGAGCAAATCTCTGAGAAGGCAAAAGCAATTGGAACAACCGAAATCAGCGGCAAGGACGCCTTTTTGCTTTACGATACCTATGGTTTTCCCATTGACCTAACCCAACTGATTGCCCGTGAAAACGGAATGTCGGTTGATGTGATCCGGTTCGGTGAAGAGATGCAGCGGCAAAAGGAACGTTCGAGAAATGCTGCCTTACAGGAAACCGGCGACTGGATCGAACTTGTCAAAATTGAAAAAGTCGAATTTACCGGGTACAGGGAGCTGGAAACCCTGACCAGGATTGCACGGTACCGATCTGTTTCAAGGAACAACAAAAACTATTTCCAGCTGGTACTTGAGAAAACCCCATTTTATGCAGAATCGGGCGGACAGGTGGGAGATTCAGGATATCTTGAGTCAGAAGGAGAACGGACAGAAGTATTGAATACGGTCAGGGAAAATAATCTGATTATTCACATCGTGGCCGGGTTGCCCAAAAATCCGGAGGTATTGTTTAAAGCCTCTGTCGATGCAGAGCGTCGCAGGTCGACTGCCTGCAACCACACCGCCACTCATCTTCTTGACCATGCCCTGAGGGAGATTCTTGGAAAGCATGTCGAACAAAAAGGCTCACTCGTACATCCCGATTACCTCCGGTTCGATTTTTCACACTTTGGAAAAATGAGCCATGAAGAACTCGATGCCGTTCAGAAACGGGTGAACCAAATGATCAGGCAAAACCTGGTACAGGAAGAAATGGACTCCATATCTATGGATGAAGCCCGCGAAATAGGAGCCATCGCCATATTCGGAGAAAAATACGGTGATAAGGTCAGGGCAATCAGGTTCGGTGAGTCAGTTGAACTCTGCGGAGGTACCCACGTCCCCTCCACAGCTCTGATCGGCCAGTTTATCATTTTGTCGGAAGGGGCTATTTCAGCGGGAGTCAGACGGATTGAAGCCATAACAGGAGACAGGGCTGATGAATTCATTGCTGCTGAATTTCGCGAACTCTCAGAGGCCAGGTCCGTTTTCAGCCATCCGAAAAACATCGCCTCCGCAATCAGGGATTTGCAGGAAGAAAACAACAGGCTCAGAAAACAGTTGGAAAATCTTGAGATAAAGGCTGTCATAGCCCAAAAAGAGAAACTCATCAAAGGGATCAGGAAAGTCGGAGAGGTGAACCTGATTTCCGGGCAACCGGAAATTGATACATTACAGGGAGTCAAAGATCTGGCATTCAGGATTAGGGCTGAGGTCCCCTCTTTATTCCTGGTCCTCGGTGGATCCATCAACGGCAAGCCTTATCTGACCATCTTAATTTCTGACGAAGTTGTCAGTTCAAAAAAACTGGATGCTTCAAAAATTATCAGGGAAGCAGCCCGGGAAATCCAAGGCGGGGGAGGAGGACAGCCTTTTTATGCCACGGCCGGAGGGAAAAATCCGGCGGGAATCGCTGCCGCCATTGAAAAAGCAGCCTCATTCCTGCCTGATTATTAGAACATATTACTGCAATTTTCGACCGGAAACAAAATAATTATGGGTTCCATCCTCCCCGCCGAGAACATTTTTATTGTACCAGACATCCAATATGTATATTTGCTCCATCACAAACTTATTGGAATATGAGCAGCGAAGTAACAAGAACCTTTGATATTCTCGGCTATATATTGAACAAATATCCGAGACCCGACGCCCTTGGAGGCAAAAACGGAGAAGAATGGTATACTTACTCGACACAAGAGTATTACGCAAAATCGCATCAGATGGCATTGGGCTTACTTGCTATGGGGCTTGTGAAAGGTGACAAGATAGCCACTGTCACCAACAACCGTCCGGAATGGAACTTTGCCGATATGGCTTTTGCCATGACGGGAATCGTCCATGTGCCCA
This sequence comes from uncultured Prolixibacteraceae bacterium, assembly GCA_964395045.1. GTDB lineage: Bacteria > Bacteroidota > Bacteroidia > Bacteroidales > Prolixibacteraceae > UBA1413. The sequence continues at coordinate 6,857 of CAYNBE010000066.1, forward strand.
TTTACCCTACCATCAGCGAGGAGGAATATACCTATATTCTGCGACACGCCGATGTCAAGTATGTCATTGCGGGTGACGAAAAACTATATTTCAAACTGAAACCGGTTGCCGACCGGTTGCCTCACCTGAAGGAAGTTTTAACCTTCGACGTGGTCCCCGGAGTCAGAAATTATACCGAAATACTGGACCTGGGTGAAGAAAAGCGGCCTGAACTGGAAAAAGTACTGGAGGAAACAAAAAATTCGATTACATCCGATGATCTGGCAACCATCATTTACACCTCAGGGACCACAGGTGTTCCCAAAGGGGTGATGCTTTCACACCGGAACCTCGTATCCAACTTTACAGCCCACTCCAAAATGCACAACCTGGGGCACCAGCACAGGGTTATCAGTTTTTTGCCATTGTGCCACGTTTATGAGCGGAGCGTCAACTACCATTTTCAGTACAAAGGGATGGGAATCTATTATGTAGGCAGTCTTGGCCAGATTATTACAGCAATTCGGGAGGTAAAACCCCATATGTTCAACTCTGTGCCAAGGTTGCTTGAAAAGGTTTATAACGGATTTGTTGCTAAGGGAAAGGAACTCACGGGTATAAAAAAGATGATTTATTTCTGGGCGCTCAAGCTGACACAGCATTTCGAGTTCAATAAGAAATATTCACCCTGGATGAAACTAAAGATCAGGATTGCCGACAAGCTGGTTTATTCCAAATGGAGGGAAGCATTGGGAGGTAACATTGTTTACGCTGTTTCCGGAGGTGCTGCCTTACAACCCCGGATTGCGAGGGTGCTCGGAATGGCAGGAATGCTCAACATCGAAGGATACGGCCTGACCGAAACTTCACCAGTGATTGCTGTGAACAATCCGGCAACCGGAGAAATGAAAATCGGAACTGTAGGCCCTATTCTGGAAGGATTTGAAGTGAAAATTGCCGACGACGGAGAAATCTTGTGCAAAGGGCCAGGCGTCATGATGGGATACTACAAGTCACCCGAACTCACCGACGAGGTAATCGATGCCGAAGGTTGGTTCCATACGGGTGACATCGGCATTATGGAGGATGGAAAATATCTGAAGATCACCGACAGGAAGAAAGAGATGTTTAAATTGTCGGGAGGTAAGTACATTGCCCCCCAAATGATCGAAAATAAACTCAAAGCATCTGACCTGATCGAACAGGCTATGGTCATCGGAGCAAATGAAAAATTCGCATCCGCTTTGATTTCTCCCGATTTTGTATTGCTGCACGACTGGTGCGCCCAGAATCATATTCATTTTAAAAATAACAAGGAGCTGATCCAATTGCCGGAGGTGATCGAAAAAATCCAGAAGGAAGTGAATGAAATCAACAAAACCCTGGGGCAACACGAGGAAATAAAACGGTTCAGGCTTGTGAGCCATGAATGGAGTCCCACCTCGGGAGAACTCTCCCCTACGCTGAAACTTCGCAGAAGTGTAATTGCTGAAACATACAAAGATATTATTGCCGAAATATATTCTGCAGGGAAAAACTAGAAAAGTGGATTTATCTTGGCTTGACAACTTGACATAATCCCTTTATTGTTTGCTCTATGCTTTTAGCTCTTAACTCCATATTACTTCCATTTTCTGACAGCTTCGGCAAAATTTTCAGAATATGCCCTGCCCACGGGGATATTCCGGCTACCAACCATGGCATATTCTTTCGTGAATACTTTAATTTGGGACAGGGCTACCACGAATGATTTGTGTATCCTGACGAACCGGTTTCCTGGCAGCATGGTGACAATGGTCTTCAGGTTTATCAGCGACGTATAGGTTTTCCCAGGGGTGAAAATCCGAACGTAATTGTCTAGTGCTTCGATGTAAAGAATTTCGTCCAGCCTGATTTTAATATTTTTGTATTCCGATTTTACAATGATGAAGTCGCTGCCCGGTTGAAGATAATCCCTGCCGGCCATCAGTTTAATGGTATCAAGGGCCTTGGTCGCAGCTTTCAGGAAACGCTCAAAACTGTAAGGTTTTAAGAGATAGTCCAGCGCACTGAGGTTAAATCCCTCCACGGCATATTTGCTGTGAGCGGTGGTAAAAATGACAAGTGGAGGCCTTTCTGTTGCTTCGGCCAACCTGATCCCCGAAATATCCGGCATTTCAATATCAAGAAACAACAAATCAGGATGGGCCCTTCTGATGATTGACAATGCTTCAAGAGGATCGGAACAAACTGCTTCCAGATGCATGAAAGGAACCCTTGAAACAAAATCCTGGAGTATTTCAAGGGCAAACGGTTCATCATCTAATGCTATGCAGCTGATAATCATATATTTAAGTTAAAATGATTTTTAGCTCAACACTATACTCGGTATCTGTTTCCCCGATTTTGAGTGCATGTTTATTCGGATAGGCCAGGTTCAGCCTGCGGACAACATTTTTCAGTCCGGTTCCGGTACTTTTTTCTGAAACGGAAGTTCCTACCTTGCTGTTTCTGATCAGAAATGTGAGCCTGTCCTGAATGAAATTCAATGATATCGCTATTTCAGAGTTCGTATGAGAACTAACCCCAAACTTGAACGCATTTTCGACAAAAGGAAGAAGCAGCAAAGGGGCAATTGAAAGGTTACCGGCTTCACCATCTTTTTCGAATATGATTTTTGTCTTTCCGGTCAACCTTAGTTTTTGAAGATCAATATACTGCCTGATGCTTTCCACCTCCTTTTCAAGCGGAATAAATTCGGCTGTGGTTTCGGTCAGCACGAACCGCATCAGGTCAGACAGCTTCAGGATCACTTCAGGAGTTGTATCTGATTTTTTTCGGGCCAGAAAATAGATGCTGTTCAGTGTATTGAACAAGAAGTGAGGATTCAACTGTGCTTTTAATGCAGAAAGTTCGGCAATTGTTTTTTCCTTTTCTGCCCTGATTCTGTTCCGTTCCGATTCAAACCAGTAGCTGATTACCCGCGTTCCGGTGCTGACCATGAAAACAAGGATAAAGGTAAAGGTCGGGCTCATCGGAAATTTGATCCGCGGGTCAATGATCAGAATTTTCCTTTGCATGGTATTGCTGTGCATTTCGGGGGGTCTGATGGGATTATCCGGCCTTCCTACGGGAGGTACGATGTAGTCTTTCTTTTTGGAAAATGGACCTGGCGGGGGGTTTGCCGGGTATTCCCTGAATGAACGGTGCTGGGGTGGTCGCATCCAGTCAAGTGTGTCAGAAAGATACAGATAGAGTGAAAATATAAGCAGAGTGACCAATGCAAAACCCCAGAATTTTTCCCTGGCAAACAACACCGGCACCAGGAACATGGAATTGAAGTAGTAATACCCGATCAGGATGGCTGTCATCCCGAAGAAATAAAAGGGCATTTCCAGAAGCTTGATATCGTAGAAGGGTATGAAAATCAGCAAAAAAATCAGAAATGCACTCCAGATCAAAATATGAACCAGTATTTGCACAGTACGTTCCTTCATGTCTGTATTCAGATATATCACCAGAATTTCTGGAACCCTTGCGAAAGTTTACTTTTGCCGGGCCGATGTAAAATTAATCACTGAAAGGCCAAAAGCAATAGAAATTAACCATTACATTTGACCTGTTTACCCATGATAAACAACTGACCGGAAGGACAGGAGTTATTTTTAAAAAGTAACAGAAATGATGTCCCTACTGAACCGTTAGTGAGCAGGGAAAAAGAAGGATATAAAACATGTGGGATCAGTCACAGAATCATCACACAGGAATACTGTCCGACGAGAATCCGGATTACAGAAGGGAACCCGGACTTCTTTCTGTTGTTTTGAAAAAGAGTGCAGAGGAATTGGAACCTGTTTCACTTGGTGAAATCTCCTCAGTCAGGCTTATGAACCGAACCGACACAAAATATGTACTTCAGACCAAGCGTTTACCATTCATACTTCGCAAAGCTGCATGTGATTATTTTATTCAGGAGATTGATGGTAGACGGATTGCTCTTTATGAAACGGAATACTTTGATACTCCTTCCCTGAATTTTTACCATGACCACCTGAAAGGCAGGTTGAACCGTTGTAAAATCAGGCGCAGGACCTATTGTGACTGCAATCTGCACTTCCTGGAAATAAAAAGAAAAATGAATACCGGAGTCACCAAAAAACATAGGTTAAAACTGGATAATCTTTCCGATATTTCCGGTAATGCTTCCTCCGAATTTGTTAAGAAATATAGTACGACCGATCTGTTTCTCTTGTTCCCGGTGATAATAAACAGGTTCAACAGAATTACGCTGGTGAACAGAGGAAAAACAGAAAGGGTCACTCTTGATTTTAACCTCTGTTTTACTTCCAATGCATACGAAAAGGAGACTTTTTTCCCCAATATTGCTATTATAGAAATCAAAAAAGAAAAGTACCAAAGATCAGCCATCGAAGAAACATTGCGTCATGAAAGGGTGAAGAAAACCGGTTTCAGCAAATATTGTGCAGGAATTTCGCTTCTGCAGGTATCTCCGGGTTTTAAAAATTACAAAGGAAAACTCAGGTATCTTAAAAAAATAGCCGATTATGAAAATATTACTTGACATTCCGGAACCCGAAACAGTTGTTTCAGCATTATCGGAGGCGTATGGAATTCCCGGATTATTGCTCCGGTTTCTTGTAAACCTGATCATCACAGGGGGGATCATCAGATTCCTTTATTATCCAAGGTCGAGGAGAAGGGATTACTTTTTTTCGTTTATCCTGACCAGTACCACTATTTTTATGCTTCTCTATCTCCTTGACAATGTGAAGATTCAGGTGGGATTTGCTTTAGGGCTTTTTGCGATTTTCGGTATTCTCAGGTACCGGACCGATACCCTTCCTATCCGGGAGATGACCTATTTGTTTATGATCATAGGAATTTCGGTTATCAATGCCCTGGCAAAAGACCTGGGATATTTTGAGCTGGGGGTGACCAATATGATTTTTATCGTGGTGACCTGGCTTCTTGAAGGTAGTAATATTTTGCGCCATGTCTCAATCAAGCGAATCATCTACGAGCGGATTGACCTGATCAAACCTGAAAAATCAGCGGAGTTGCTGGCTGATCTCAGGCAGCGGACAGGTTTGAACATCACCAAGATTGAGGTGGGAAATATCGATTTTCTGAAAGATACGGCGCTTTTAAATGTTTACTATGATACAAGGGAGACAAATCTTGCTGACAATTTTATTTTAAAAGGTTATAATTCTACTGATGATGACGATTAACATGGATTGTCAGAATCATCTTCCGGCAAAGATGAATTCGACACTGAGAATCTCTCTTTTCGGGTTGATCTTGTTGTGTTTTCTTATATGGGGACCTCCTTGCAGTGCCCAGAACAGTGATATGGGAACCTGGCTGGGAGTAAACCTGTCAAAGGATTTGACAAAGTCAATTGGCATCGAACTGGAAGAGGAAGTCAGGATTTTTAGGAATTTCGGTGAGATCGACCGGTTTGCAAGTGAAATAGCTGTATTCCACAAACTGAACAGGAACTTGAAGGGCGGTGTAGGATATGGCTGGATTTATGACCATGATGTAAAAGATAGTTTCTGGGAAAACCGGCACCGGTTTTATGCATATATTCGGGGAAAAGTTAAGACCGGGAGGTTCACCGTCTCGCTCCGAGAAAAATTTCAGAGTACCTTTTATGACAAGACAGTGAAAGGTTTTGATTATAGCCCCCAGCGATACCTTCGTTCAAGGTTGGGTGTGGATTATGATATGCCCAACAACAAAGCTGTCCCTTATATTGCTGCTGAAATGCATTACCAATTGAACAATCCCGACGGTAATGTAATAGATGACTGGAGATATTCAGCCGGTGTTGAGTTCCCATTGTCAAAAAACATAAGCATGGACACTTTCGTCAGGTTAAAACAGGAAGTAAACGTAAAAAAACCGGACACGCTCTGGCTGATTGGAGTTACCCTGAACTGGGGCCTTTAGCGGTGAATGCGAATTAGATTCATTCCGGCTGTTTATGATGGGATAAACCTGTCCCAGGGAATCCTCCAGATCATGAGAAGGAGGGCAATTGAATAAAACAATGCTGATATTCTGTGTTTTCGTGCAGCAAATTGTGCTTTTCTGGCCAGCGAACTTCCTGCATGAACAAGTATCACAGCCAGCAGCATGGCGGTTGCATGTTCAACGGCAATGAACCTGATTGAAGGATCGCCCATGGCATTCGCGAAATCCATGAAAGCTACTTTAGTAACAGGACTGAACCCGGCATACAGAATAATACCTGCGGTCAGCTGGAGATCAATTGTTACCGTCAATGCAATCGCTACTGCACTATCGGCCCGCGACCACCATTTCCGGAAGATGATTTTGTGCCATGCCCTGGAAGCTGCGAGCAAGCCAGTTACAATGGTAACCCATGCGAGGGAATGATGAATAAGCAGAAAAATCTTGTACATTATGATTTTTGGAAAAGTAAAGATTTTTAAATTCCTGCAAGTTTGAAAACGTTTTCGGGGTTTATTACCAGGATCTTTTCGGATCTGTTCGCTGATAATGCATTGATCATTGCACGGGCAACTGTTTGTGCAGGAACCGGCCTATACTTTTTCAGGAAATAGCGGGAAATTTTTCCCATCATAAACGCTGACCATTCCTCTGCAGGCCTCCTGATTTCCCGGGTTCCCATAAGTATGGAAGGACGCAGGATAGTAACAGAGTGAAAGGGTAGTTCTTTTACTTTTTCTTCAAGTTCCCCTTTCATCCGGGGATAAAATAAGAATGATCTGCTGCTTGCCCCTGCTGACGAAACAAGGACATAATGGCTAACTCTGTTTTTTAAAGCTTCTTCGGTAAAGCGTAACTGATATGTAAAGTCGACCAGATACTGATTCTTTTTGGACCCTGCCTGTTTCAGGGTGGTCCCGAGTGCCGAGAACAATACATCGCCCGTCAGGGAAGTCTTCCATTTTCCGGGATCATTGAAATCTGTTACAATCTCTTCCAGCTTTGGATGGATTACTCCCGATCCCCTCCTGACAAAAGTTCTTACCTTCTCGATTTCTTTTTCTTCAAGGAGTTGCCTGACCAGTTCCCTGCCGACAAGGCCTGTTGCCCCTGTAACGTTCACTATCCAGCCCATGGTCTGTTTTGTTTCTGCATCCAAAATTACGAATCTTTGGGCAGTTCCCGCTGATCATTTGCCGTACTCTTTCACCTGGATATATTTTTTTTTGGTACGTTCAATTCCGGATAATCCCGGAGGATTTGTGCCACATGGTCAAGCAGGGTTTCTTCCAGTGGCCGAAACCTGACTCCGAGCTTTTGTTCAGCCGGGGAATTGTCGAACCGGAGGTTGTAACCTACATTCCTGAGAATGAATCGGGCAGGATATCCCATCATTGGCCCTGCCAGAAGAAAAAACAGGGTGGGGATACTCCTGAGAGGGACGGGCAGCCAGGGATAATTTTTTCGGATAATGGAAGCAATTTCTGCAAAAGATACAGGGTGGGGAGCCGTAATAAACCTATATCCGGCATCAGGAAGAAATGCAGCAAGAATATGTGCGGCAGCTGCATCTCTGACATCCACAATTGCGTGGTTCCCTTTGGGAACACCCATCCTGAACCGGCCTGAAACCAGCTGCTTCATCACTGATATGCTGGTCGAATCATCCCTTGCTGTCAGGGATGGTCCGAGGATGAACCCGGGATTGATCACATTAAGCCCGATACCGGGAGTGGCTGCTGCCAGTTTCCATGCTTCCCGCTCGGCAAGGGTCTTTGACCAGGAATAGGGTTGATGATCTTTTGAACTCGTTGTATTCCAGTTTTCTCCGGTAAAGATGCCTCCGGGTATTTTTTTAATTTCCACTGCGTCACCATAGATAGCTGCCACACTTGAAGTCATGACTATTCGACTGACTGTCCCGCTTTTCAATGCAGCTGAAAACAGATGCCCTACCCCTTTTACCGCAGGAATGATCAGCTCTTTTTCAGGGTCCCTGATTTTCCCCAGTTTAAACGGCGAGGCTGTATGGATCGCAACCGAACAGTTCACTGCAGCTTCATCAAAAGAGTCTTTCTCCAACAAATCGGCTTCAAATACACTTATCGTTCCCGGAAATTCTTCCGACAGGTTGGTCAGGTGAACAGTTTTATCCTTATCTGAAAGATTTCTTACCGTGGTATGAACCCGGTGTCCTTTTTCGAGGAGCTGCCTTATGATCCAGGATGCAAGATAACCACTGCCCCCTGTTACAAGAACTGGTTTTTCTGTATGTGATGTGTTCATAATCAGATTGTTAATATCCAAAGATTCTCAAGGATAAAGATAATCGCAGATTTTTTCTTTCATACACTTCTAAATCTGAACCTTGATCCTGGCCTTTATCTTCCGGTCCCATCGCCGGTGCTTGTAACGACAGACCGGGGTATAAGGATCACCCTTTCCCGGGGCGCCGCCCCGGGTTACCATGATGATGCCCCTCCGGGGCAAGCGTTGACGACAAAAACCTGCCCACCCACAAAGAATTGCAACATTCAATTATTAACAACCTTTTCAATTGATGAGAACGAAACAAAGCACCCTGAAA
>CAYNBE010000067.1:0-15367 GCA_964395045.1 uncultured Prolixibacteraceae bacterium
CAGAAGATTCCTGAAGCGAATTGCTTTCACGCCGGTAAAATTCAAATGCCAGTGCCGAAAGGTTAAATTTTTCCCATTCCCAGGTTTTGGACCCTGTCAACGTTGTCATTGCCGATAAAACGGCTTCCTGGTTGTCCCCGGAAGAACAAAATATGAAAATCTGGTCTTTGTCAGATGCGACCGGATAGGCAGTAAATTCTGAATGGGCTGATCCCGGGGCTGATATCTGGGCATTTGTTCCTGCAGGGGAGAGAATAAGTGCGACAGCAAACCCAAGCATACTCCTCAGCAATATTTTTCGCATTGCATTTCCTTTCTTATCAATAAATCTATAACGTATGAATTTCATTAAATTGCCTGAACAAAGATAAAAAATCGCATTTCCAATCACACATAATAAAATGGTTCCTTTGAAATTTCCGGTAAACCGGCACTTAACGTTCCGGAAACCTTCCAGTCCAAGATAACAGATGATTTATTCGGGAATGTTTGTTAAATGAAATTATGAAATCGTTCACTTTATGGAAACGGGCCGATCAGATTGCTATTTTTGTATGGAATTGTATCGACCATCCACGTGTTAGATTATCTGAACAGTCTGAATGAAGCCCAGAGAGAAGCAGTGATCCGGACAGAAGGTCCTTCATTGATCATTGCCGGGGCAGGATCGGGGAAAACCCGTGTATTAACATATCGTATCGCCCATTTGCTGAAACAGGGGGTACGGCCATCCACCATCCTTGCCCTGACCTTCACCAACAAAGCGGCAAAGGAAATGAAGGAACGGATCGCCGGCACCGTAGGGGAAAACCTCTCCCGTTACCTTTGGATGGGAACCTTTCATTCAATCTTCGCACGAATTCTCAGGATGGAACATGAAACAGCAGGATTTCCGGCCGATTATACCATTTACGATGCCGGTGATTCGAAAAGCCTGATCAGAAGCATCATCCGGGATATGAGGCTTGACGATAAAGTTTACAAACCAGGGTTGGTCATTAACCGGATATCGATGGCCAAAAACAACCTTGTCACCTCCGAAGCATACAAGCAAAGTGACTTTTTCGTGTACGATCAGCGTGCACGGGTTCCGCTGATCAGCGACATTTATAAAGAGTACGTAAAGCGATGCAAACTGAGCGCTTCGATGGATTTCGACGACCTGTTGCTGCTCACAAATATGCTCTTCAGAGACCATCCCGATTTACTTGAACGTTATCAGAAACGATTCGATTATCTTTTAGTCGATGAATACCAGGACACCAATTATGCACAGTATGTGATCGTCAACAAACTGGCCGCCCTTCACAAAAACCTGTGCGTAGTCGGCGACGATGCGCAGAGCATTTATTCTTTCCGGGGTGCCCGTATCGAAAACATTCTCAGTTTCCAGCGCGACTATCCGGATTACAAAATATTCAAGCTTGAACAAAACTACAGGTCAACCCAAACCATAGTAAATGCTGCCAATAGTGTAATCTCGCACAACCAGCGAAAAATAAGCAAAAATGTCTTTTCGGTGAGGGAGAAAGGAAATCCCATCCGGGTAGTCAGGGCGCTAACTGACCAGGAGGAGGGGTACCGGGTTGCAGGGATCATCGCTGAAACACAACTCAGAGACCATGCACAGTATGAGGATTATGCCATATTATACCGGACAAATGCGCAGTCGAGGATTTTTGAGGAAGCTCTCCGGAAAAGGAACATCCCATACAGGATATATGGCGGAATCTCCTTTTACCAGAGAAAGGAAATCAGGGACCTCCTTGCCTATTTCAGGGTGATCATCAATCCTGCCGATGGTGAAGCATTAAAGCGGATCATCAACTTTCCGGCAAGGGGCATCGGAGATACGACTCTATCAAAACTTGAAGCTGCGGCTCTGAGGGATGAATGTTCCATCTGGAGTATCATCAAAGCCTTACCCCAGGTTCATCCTGCCGGCCTCGGCAGTGCTGCCGTTGCCCGGTTGAATAGTTTCAAAGAGCTGATCGAAAGGTTTATGGCGATGTCGGCCGAACAGGGAGCATTCGACCTGGCCCGGAACGTAGCCAAAGAGACAGGTATCCTGAAAGAACTCTATAACGACAAATCACCCGAAGGCGTCAGCAAATATCAGAATCTGGAGGAAATGTTGAACGCAATCAGGGAATTTTCAAACCTTGCGCTTGAAGAAGGACGACCGGCAGGAATCGGAGACTACCTCCAGGAAGTGGCCCTTCTAACCGATCAGGATACCGATGATGATAAAGAGCGGAACAGAGTCACTCTGATGACGGTCCACGCGGCAAAAGGACTCGAATTTAAAAACGTATTCATTGTTGGCCTGGAAAAAGACCTGTTCCCTTCGGTACTTGCCGGTGAAACCATCTCCAGGGAAGAACAGGAAGAAGAACGAAGGCTCTTCTATGTTGCCCTGACAAGGGCTAAACAACAAGTATATCTGACACATGCGGAAGAACGATACCGGTGGGGCAAACCCGAATCGTGCAGGCCAAGCCCCTTTATAAGTGAGATCGATCAGTCGTTCATAGAATATTCCGACCGGGAAACCAACCGTTTTTCCCGTGACCTGCCTTTCAGGACAACGCATGAAAAAAGTTTTCAGGAAAGAGATCCGGTTCTAAAACCACCTCCTGGCAGAATCCCAGTGAACCTAACCCAGAAAATCGACCGCTTAAAAGAAGATGCAGGCTTGGATTCGCCGGGAAACCATGAACTGCTCCGGCTTCTCCCCGGCATGATGGTCGAACACCAGCGTTTTGGGATTGGCAAAGTCTTGCAAATGGAAGGAAATCCCCCGGACGAAAAAGCAACAGTTTTTTTTCAGAATGCCGGACAAAAGCAACTGCTTCTGAAGTATGCGCGTCTCAGAATCATTCCCTGATGCATGGAAAGAGAGAAAATAGTGCCCTTCGTTGCATGATGCTTCAAAATTTTTACCTTTGCAACTGAAAACCCCTTTGTTTATACCTGAAATTCATTATGATGAACAACGATACGAAAGACTACAACACCAGCCGGAAAAAGCTGGCCTTGCCTGAATATGGAAGGAATGTACATAACATGGTTGAACTCCTAATGAAGATCGACGATAGGGAACACAGGAACCGGGCAGCACAGGCTATCATTGATGTGATGGGGAGCCTGAATCCTTACCTCCGCGATATTCCTGATTTCAAACACAAACTTTGGGACCATCTCGCCATTATGGCCGATTTCAAGCTGGATATCGATTATCCTTACAATCCCCCTTCTGCTGAGATACTGCATGAAAAACCGAATAAGGTACCCTATTGCCAAAGAGATATCCGGTACCGCCATTATGGCCATACCATGGAACTAATGATCAAAAAGGCAGTTGAGTTCGATGAAGGGAAAGAAAAAGATATCCTGATCAACCAGCTGGCAAATCATATGAAAAAAGCATACCTCACATGGAACAAGGAGAGCGTCGAAGATGAAAAAATCCTGGATGATCTGAAAATTATGTCGGGCGACAGACTGGACTGTAAGAAGATCGAGCTTGCCGAAGTTAAAAATGTCCCTGTCCGGCAACAACAGTATCCTGCCAGGCAAAAACCAGCCAAACGGCCTGCGCAGGCAAAACGGCATTGAAGTACAGTACCAGGAACGTGGGCAGGTTGGAGGTATTTAAATATGGCACAAAGTTTGTTTTTACGGCATTTTACCGAAGATTGGCCTGTAGCTGTTCTCTCAATCCGGGATGCAACCAGGAGATCAAACCCGGGTCCGGATACCAGATCAGGGTTTTTACACCGACCGGCTCGAAAGACTGAAAACATTCCACTGAAGGTGACCAGGGATTTTAACGTATGAACAAGAATCCCGGTTCAAAGGGGGCAACGTGAACTACCCCTGCAGTTTTACAAATTTGATAAAAGCATAGTATAAACGAATTACGTTAACTGATCAGGAATACAATGAAAAATAGCTTTTTACTCCTCTGTGCATTTTTTTTGTCAACACTTTTCCTTTTTGCACAACCGGCAAAACCGCAACCGGGTATACTGATCGGAAACCTGGCTCCCGAAATTTCCGGGACCTCACATACCGGGAACAAGATCAGCCTTTCCGAAACAAGAGGCAAACTGGTACTGATCGATTTCTGGGCTTCGTGGTGCGGCCCGTGCCGGCGTGAAAATCCCAATGTCGTAAGCGCTTATCAGAAATACAAGGGGAAAAAATTTACATCGGGAAAGGGATTTACGATTTTCAGTGTCTCCCTCGACAGGGATGATGCTTCCTGGAAAAACGGAATCCGGAACGACAAACTCGATTGGCCTTACCATATCAGCGACCTGAAGGGATGGTATTCCAAATACGCAGCGATTTATGGAGTCAGGCAGATACCAGCCAATTTCCTGGTCGACGGGCAGGGAGTGATCATTGCACGTGATCTCCGGGGGCCTGCTCTGGATGCCTTTCTTGAAAAACTGGTACGCTGAGTACAAGCATTGCTACACTTAGCGATCCTTTTTTCAGGCACATCTAGCCTCATGATAGCTGGTGCATTTCAGAAATTGTACGTACAGCACAGTGACATGACACAGAATGACATTCCGGGAACAAGCGGATGTGTCAATTTGTCGTTTTCTTTTTCATTGGCAATATTTTTGAGCAGATCAAAAAAACAAAAAAAACAAACATGACGATACGGAGATCAAAAAAGGAAGAACAATCTACTGAAACTGAAAAGGACGTGAATAAAACTGTGAACGATCAGAGTGAAGAATGTTGCAGCGAAGGTCATTCGGGAGACAAAGAGACCTTGAAGGAACATAGTCACAAAGATCAGCACAAACAAAAAAAGGACAGGAACCTTGAAAAGATTGCGGAGCTTGAATCAACCATTGCCGAGATCAAAGACAAGCACCTCCGGCTTCAGGCGGAATTCGACAATTTCAGGAAACGCACCCTGAAGGAGAAAAGCGACTTGATCAAGACAGCGGGAGAGTCGGTACTGATCCGTATTTTACCTGTGATTGACGATTTCGACAGGGCGCTGGCAGCGATGAAAGAAGTACCTGACGATGATCCGGCAAAGATTGGTTTTATTCTGATTTACAATAAATTCAGAAATTTTCTGGCCGAGAACAATGTGAAGGAAATTGAATCGGCGGGAGCTGATTTTAATGTAGACCATCACCATGCTTTATCAAAAGTACCAGCAACCTCAGAAGAAATGAAGGGAAAGGTTGTGGATGTAATTGAGAAGGGATATCTGCTAAATAATAAAGTATTACGTTTTGCCAAGGTAATTATCGGCGAATAAGTCAACCGAGATGTCGAAAAGAGACTATTATGAAGTTCTGGAGGTCAGCAAAACAGCCACACCCGAGGAAATAAAAAAGGCATACAGGAAAAAGGCGTTGCAATATCATCCCGACAAAAACCAGGGGGATAAACAGGCTGAAGAGAAATTTAAAGAGGCAGCCGAAGCATACGAAGTGCTGAGTAATCCTGAGAAAAGACAAAGATATGACCAGTTCGGCCATTCAGGAGTTGGTGGATCGGGAGGATTCAGCAGCGGGAATATGTCGATGGACGACATTTTCTCTATGTTCGGGGATGTTTTTGGCGATGCTTTCGGAGGTTTTGGCGGATTCGGAGGTTTTGGCAGCAGTCGTGGCAGAAGTGCGAGGAGGGTAAACCGGGGATCTGACCTCCGTGTGAAGGTATCTCTTACCTTGAACGAGATTGCTACAGGGGTTGAAAAAAAGATCAAGGTCAGGAAATATGTGGCCTGCCCATCCTGCAGGGGAACTGGTGCTCAGGATGGCTCATCCTTTTCAACCTGCAGCACCTGCCGGGGAAGCGGGCATGTAACGCGGATCGCCAACACCCTTCTCGGGCAAATGCAGACCACATCCACCTGTCCGACCTGTCAGGGAGAAGGACAGATCATAACCAGCAAATGTATTCACTGCACAGGGGAAGGAGTTGTCAGGGAAGAAGAGGTGATTTCCATCCGTATTCCTGCGGGGGTAGGGGAAGGAATGCAACTCAATGTTTCGGGCAAAGGGAATACAGGGAGAAGAGGCGGAACCAACGGAGACCTGCTGGTCGTGATTCAGGAGGAAGAACACCCCGAACTCATCCGCGAGAACAACAACCTGATATACAATCTTTTTCTGACATTCCCACAGATTGCCAACGGGACTACCGCCGAAATCCCGACCATCGACGGTAAAGTAAAAGTCAGGATTGATCCCGGGACGCAGCCCGAAAAGGTTCTCCGGCTGAGGGGCAAGGGGCTTCCCGATGTGAATGGCTACGGCAAAGGCGACCTCCTCGTGAAAGTTCATGTATGGATTCCACAGAAACTGACCCCTGAAGAAAGGAAAATGCTTGAAAAACTTCAGGAAATGCCCAGCTTCAGAAAAGGTCCATCTGAATCGGAAAAGAGTTTCTTTGAAAAAATGAGGGATATCTTCGACTGATTATTTCAGTTTTATGATCTCACTTCCGGCCAGCAAAAAAGCTCCTGTTCCATATACCTCCCAGCTTTCCGCGGTGAAATTCTTCCTGGGATCACCCCCGATGGGCTGAACCCACCCCACTCTTCCGTCAGGCTGGATGAGGGAATTCAGTCCTACCCACGCATTTTTTACAGCCGGGAGAAACTTTTCTTTATCGAGCAGTCCCTGGTTGATTCCCCATGCCAGGGCGTATGTAAAAAAACCCGAGCCGCTGGCTTCTCCGCCGGGATAGGATTCAGGATCAAGCAGACTAGCCCTCCACAATCCATCTTTCATCTGAAGTGATACCACCCTGGCTGCCATTTCTTTGTAAAGCTCCTCATAGAAACTGCGGGTTGCATGACCGGCGGGCAACTCTTTTAAAATCCTAACGAGACCTCCCATCACCCAGCCATTGCCTCGCGACCAGAAAATCTTTTTTCCGTTGGCCTCACTCCTTTTTTCTATTCCGGGTTCATCCCATTTGTATCTCAGATCACGGGCAAAAAGATGTTCCTCCTTGTTATAGAGCATTTCATAACATTCCCGGAACAGTTTGTCGCTCAATTCTATGTAAACCGGGTTGTTAAGGGTAACTCCCAGCTTCACAAATGCCGGAGGTGCCATAAACAATGCATCACACCACCACCAGGTTATTCGTTCAATCCCTTTTACAGGATACGGGGTTGTTATAAACCGGTCCATCGTTTCGATAAAGGGGTCAATCATTTTTCGTTTAGGAACAATCCTGTACAGATCGATGTAGGTCTGACAGATGGCATAGTCATCGGCATGATGTAACCTTGGTCCGGGTTTCCAATCGTTCTTTTCTCCCATTTCCATCATCGCCTTGAAAAGTTTTTTCGATCCGGTTGTCTCCCATGCTGCATACAATCCGGAATAAAATGCCCCGTTGGTCCAGTCGTTCAGATTATGCCTGGGATTTCCCAGTTGCCATAAAGCTGCCTTCATCATTGTTTTCCTGATATAACTCTCCCTGAATAGCCTGTCGGAACCTGATTTACCTGCAACAGCAACCTGTACGGTCAGCAACATCAACCATAAAACGAAATATTTTCTCATCTTTCCAAATAAATTTTATCTGACTACCGTCAATTTATGATTACAATCACTCTATATGTCTATCAAAGGGGCCGTGCTACCATGATGCCGGAAATCATCTTTCCCGAATTCAGATACTCTTCAAGCTTCTCATCCGATAAAACAACCTTGTGCAGTTTTGAGCTTGCATGCAAAAACCGGACGTGCCGGTCGACCCAGACAGCAATGGCAACGTGCGATACATCCAGCCCTTCCATATAGGTGGTAAATGCAATAATATCACCATCTTTGATCAGATGTTCCAAATCGGCAACACGATCCTTGGGAATGAACCATGTCATTTTTTCTGAAATGCGATTCTCAATGGCGGATATTTCCTGCAGAATTGCAGGATTTGCAGACAGAACAGCATAGCTGTCAGGATGGCTGCTCATGAAGTTTACCCTGTTGGGTTTGATTGTATGCGCCAGATCACGTGAAATGTTCTGAACAATCTTTTTTTCCTCATTATCGGTTATCCATTCACTGAAATAATGGAGCCTCGAAGGGTATCCGTTTCTGATACCCCCCCGGTACCTCAGGTATTCCAGTTCCCTGAAGAAACGATCGAAATTGCATTTCCCCGACCGGATGGTCCTCGTCAAAGCAAGGCAATACTCAACAAAAGTGGTGCAATCCATTTCCCGGAGATTCACCACCATTTTTTCTTCCTCACCTGTTTCCAGGGTGTGCGCCACATAGGGTGTTTCAATAAAAAAAGAACCTATTTTAACTATCAGTTCGCCTGCATCTTTTTTCTTTTCATTTCCGAACTGCTTGAACAGCTCCCCGGCAATCTCCCTGTCACGGGGAGTTGAAAGCAAACCTTCCCGGGTATGCTTCATCGACGACCGGCAACCTCCTGAACAAAGCAGGAAAACCGCACACATGCAAGCTGTCATGAACTTTTTCATATTGACAGGTCTGATTAGTTTTATCGGATACCCCTGAAAAGATGGTGAACTGAAAAACAAAGTAAATAAAAAAACGGTAATCGATAACATTCACAATGTAAGTCCATCGAGCAGCTTGATATAGGTCCGGACCCCTTCCTCCAACTCACTTTTCAAAATAAATTCATTTGCTGTGTGCGAGCGGGAGGAGTTTCCGGGGCCGATTTTCACCGATGGCCAGGGCATAACAGCTTGGTCGGAGGTGGTCGGTGAGCCGAAACAGCGGATCCCGATCTGAATTGCCCTTTTCACAAAAGGATGCGAAAGCCTGATTCCTGAAGAATTGAGTTTGAATGACCGGGGCTTCAGGCTTGCACCTGTTGCTTCGGAAATGATCCCCAGTACCTCCTTGTTTGTGTAATGTTCATTCGTACGGACATCTAACACAAAACGGCAGATGTCGGGAATTACATTGTGCTGGGTACCTGCTTCGATCTGGGTTACTGTCAGCTTCACCGGACCAAGTATATCAGAGACCTTCGGAAATTTGAGATTCCGAAGTTTCCCGATTTCATCGATTGCTTTATACAAGGCATTTTCCCCCTCTTCACGGGCTGCATGGCCAGCTTT
The DNA here is from genome assembly GCA_964395045.1 of uncultured Prolixibacteraceae bacterium. Classification (GTDB taxonomy): domain Bacteria; phylum Bacteroidota; class Bacteroidia; order Bacteroidales; family Prolixibacteraceae; genus UBA1413. The sequence goes on from CAYNBE010000067.1 coordinate 9,107, forward strand.
CCCGGTAACCGAGCAATCAAGTACAAGCAATCCTTTTTCCGCAACAGCCAGATCCATCCCGGTAGGTTCTCCCACAATGGCAAAATGAACAGGACGGATATCCTCAAAAATAATCTGCGCTCCGTTTTCGCCCGATATTTCTTCTTCGGCCGTAGCCGAATAAATCAGGTTGAAAGGTAAATTCTCCTGCCGGTAAAAGTGCAAAAATACACCCAGCAACGCTACTACTGACGCTCCTGCATCGTTGCTGCCCAGGCCTGTGATCTTGTCACCATCTTCTTTTGCAGTATATGGATCTTCGCTCCATCCCGGAACCGGTTTTACCGTATCGATATGTGAATTCAGCAAGATCACAGGCTTCGATTTTTCAAAATGAAGATTCACCGCCCAGGTATTATTTCCTTTTGAACGGAAATTTATTTTTTTTGCCGACAGATAGTCCCTGACCAGGGAGGCAGCTTCTTTTTCCTCCCTGCTATGTGAAGGTATGGATATCAAACCTTTCAACAAATCGATCAATTCCTTCATGGACAATTTATATCATGAACGGTTAATTCCGTCGATTACCGTAAAAATAAAAAAAAGTGCAATTAAATCAACCGGCCGCCGGTGGATGAACGATTTCCTCTCTCCGGGAGCTGTGTTTTTCCGATAAGTAAGCCGACAATGCCAACACTGCAAGCAGGAACAATGCAACATAGATACCGGAAGGTACAGGTACCGGTTCACCCCCTGAGTAGGAGTGCAGACCCTGGAGGTAATAATTAACCCCGAAATAGGTCATTAGTACAGAACCAAAGGCAGTCACGGCGGCCAGGCTCATCGCATAGTATCCCCTGAATCCGGGAATCCGGTGCATGTGGGCGATAAAAGCATAAACCAGAATGGTCACCAGTGCCCACGTTTCTTTCGGATCCCATCCCCAGTATCTTCCCCATGACTCATTTGCCCATATTCCGCCCAAAAACGCTCCGGCGGTCAGCATAAAGAGGCCGGGAATGATCGCAAGTTCAATAACTAATGCCAGCTCTTTGATGGTAAACAGGATCTTTTCCCTGTTTCCGCCAAGCGGTGCCAGAACCATCAGCAACAGATTAAACAGCCCCAGGAGGGCAGCTACTCCGAAAAAACCATAGCTTGCGGTGACCACTGCCACATGGATGACCAGCCAGTATGATTTTAGAACAGGTACCAGGTTCGTCAGTTCCGGGTTCATCCAACTCATGCCGGCGACAAAAAGGGATATAGCTGAAAGCAGGGTGGTGACCGCCATGGTCATCGGTGAACGCTTCGAGAAAATCAGTCCGGCCAGACAGGTTGCCCAGCTGATGTAGAGCAATGTTTCATAGCCGTTGCTCCAGGGCGCATGTCCTGAAATATACCAGCGGATGGCAAGGCCGGTTGTATGAACAACAAAAGCGGCCAAAACAAGCAGAAATCCTAAACGAAACACAAATTCCGGGCTTTTTTGTTTCGTAAACAGGGTGATAAACTGAAATACCAGCATCCCAAATCCAAGAACCACATAAACCAGGGCCAGTTTGCCGAAAATGGAAGAATTGATGTAGAATATTTCAAGTTTTGTTTTCAATTGCGATGGATATACAGCAGCCCCGTTTCTTTCCTGATTTTCCTTCAGTGCCTGCAAGGCTATGTCGGCATGAGAAAAATCACCAGAAAACCTGGCTTCCCTGAGAGCCTTCAGATAAGCATCAAAGAGAGCTGTGGCTGTTTCAGCCAGTCCGGGCAAAGTCACCTGCCCTATTTCGGGTATTGCAACCCACCGGTTGTTTATATCCCCGTGAACCGGGAAAATGGTCAGGAACCCTCCATTCATGTACTTGTACAGGATATTGGCCCTTTCATCCACATTGATCACTTCCTTGTCAAAACGGCTTCTCAATGCAGGTATCTTTTCGTATGCACTTTCAACAGCCTCCCTTAATTTATAACGACCGGGTTCCCCCCCTGAAAAAAGAGAATTGAATGAAACCCAATCCCCTCCGACCCCAATCATTTTGCGTATTCCGACATCACCGACTCTGATTAGGGCTTCATTCTTCCACTTATCCGGGTCAGCCATCATTTCGAGCAACACCTGAACAGGATCCAATCCGTTAAATTTTCTTTTTTTCGCCACTTTACGCAGTACTTCCGAAGCGAGCGTATTTACCGGCTCAATCCTGCCCTCATTGCTCTGAACAAGGAGGCTCCCAAACTCCCGGGCGTGACCAGGCGAAACAGAAAATCTTCCCGATTGTGAAAGCACTGAACCCGGGAGATATAAAAATCCCAGGAAGGCAAGAGCACCAAACAGATTCTTCCTTTCAGCCAATAATCCCGAAGAGGCTGATAAAAGTCTGTGAAATCTCGATCTGCGACTGAACAGAGTGATGAACATCCCGAAAAACAATAATACGTACCCTGCATAAGTAACAGCTGTTCCCGGCAAATCGTAATTCACTGATAAAACCGTTCCTTTCTCGTCGTGATCAAATGAAGCCTGGAAAAACCTGTATCCTTTATATTTTAGAATATTGTTCATGAATATCCTGAACGGTTTTTCGGTTCCTCTGGTGGGATCGTTCAGGGTGACCTCACTGGCAAAAGATGACGGACTGTCGGATCCGGGGTAGCGATCGATCTGAAAGTCGTTCAGTTTCAATGAAAAAGGAAAATAACGAATCACCGATCCATAGGAAATGGTTACTTTCACATCACCGAAATCAATTTCTTCCGGCTCTCCCAACTCTCCTTTTCTTCCGAAAATAAAGGCTTCCCGGCTTTCACTTTCTGCGACCACCCTGACCTGGATTGCATCAGGGAGGGCCTTTCCACTATGAATTGGAACATGAGCAACCTCACTTCTTCCCTGATCAAAATATTTTTTAAGGACAAAGTCCTGACCTCCCGAATGGTAGATGGTCCTCTCCATGAAAGGGACCACCAATCCGGGAAGAAATTTTATCTGCCGGCCCTGCTGCATCCCGGTAATAAACAGCGTATCGCGTGATGACAGAAATAACCTGCCGCTATCCGGAATGAGGCGAATCAGAGAGGTATCATCCGGGGCTTCAAATCCAAACTGCTGCGAACCAATCCTTTTGGGCCGGCCAGGCCTCAACACGAAATCAATCCTGTTTCCCTCCCGGTCGAAAGAACATAGTGACGCTACAGGTCCACCAGCCGGATCTTCCACGATGGTTTCAGCAGCCGATTGGATAAATTTCAGGTTCTCAACCAAGATTTTCTTTTCCCCAGCCCGAAGGGTTTCATGAAACCGGTTGGCAGAATAGGGGGAAAAAAGCACTTCTTTGGTGAACGATACCGAGTCACCCCCGAAGACAGCAGTTGCCACGATATGTGTTGATTCGGACAGCATGTAGTTTGTGGCCTCTCCTTCCCTTATATGAACCGAACCTTCCTCTCCTGTATACCGGGTTACAGCGGCACCGGCCAGGATAACAAGAAATGCGGAATGAAAAAGAAATATTGTCCATTTCCCTCTGGACACCAATCTATTGACTATCATGCTACCCGCCAGGTTGACGGCAAGCACCAGAAGAAGCACCTCAAACCATACAGCACTGTAAACCAACACTCTTGCTGCAGCAGTCCCATAATTGTTTTCCAGAATGGTGGCATACCCAATGGCAAAGGCAAACAGCAACAGCAGCATTCCTGTTACTGCCATCGAAAAAGAATTTCTGATCAGCTTCTTCACCTGCATCCGATAAGAATAGCAAAACCATCCGAAATATCAATATTCACCCCAGCTCTTCACAGGAAGCGGCTCGGAGCGATACCTGCAGATGGCATAAACATATGCGCTGGCCACCCGCGAATTTGTGATGAGCGGAACATTGTAATCGATGGCAGTCCTCCGGATAGCATATCCGTTCCGAAGCTCCCTCCTGGTCAGGTTTTTCGGGATATTGATCACCAGGTCAATTTTTTTGGCCTTCAGGAATTCAACAGTATTGGGGTGGCGGTCTTCCTCATCGGGCCAGTGAAGGAGCGTGTTTTCCACACTGTTTTCGTTCAGGAAACGATGAGTGCCTTCGGTGGCATAGAGGTGGTAACCCCTTTCTTTCAACATCCTGGCACTTGAAAGCAGTTCAATTTTTGAACGCGACGGCCCCGAAGAGATCAGGATACTTTTCCCGGGAATCTGATAGCCTACCGAGAGCATGGCTTTCAGCAATGCTTCATAAAAATTCTCTCCAATGCATCCCACTTCACCGGTTGATGCCATATCAACCCCAAGTACCGGATCGGCATTCAGTAACCTGGCAAATGAAAACTGCGGTGCTTTCACGCCAACATAATCAAGTTCGAAAAGCGACTTGTCGGGTTTTTGAACTTTTTTTCCGAGCATCACCTTTGTTGCCAGTTCAATCAGGTTCAGCTTCATAACTTTTGAAACAAACGGGAAGCTTCTTGATGCCCTGAGATTGCATTCGATCACCTTGATATCGTTGTCCTTTGCAAGAAACTGCATGTTAAAGGGACCTGTGATCTGAAGAGCAGCACTGATCTGCCTTGAGATTTTCTTAACACGCCTGATGGTTTCCACATAGAGTTTCTGGGGTGGGAAGACAATCGTGGCATCGCCAGAATGGACCCCAGCAAATTCAACATGTTCCGAAATGGCATAGGCGATCATCTCTCCTCCGTCGGCAACGGCATCTATTTCAATTTCTTTGGCCTGTTCAATAAACTCGCTCACCACTACTGGGTGCTCTTTGGAAACCTCCACCGCCATTTGCAGGAAATGCTCAAGCTGGTCGTTGTTCGACACCACCTTCATGGCAGCACCGGAAAGAACATAGGATGGTCTGATCAGAACCGGGTACCCCACCTTTCCGATGAACCTGTTGATTTCCTGGATCGTGGAAAGTTTTGCCCACCTCGGCTGATCCACTCCAAGCTCATCGAGGAGAGAGGAAAACTTGTCGCGGTCTTCAGCCTTGTCGATATGGACAGGGGATGTTCCCAACACCGGCACATTCTGACGGTACAGCTTCATAGCCAGGTTGTTTGGAATTTGTCCTCCCACTGAAACAATGACACCAAGCGGCTGCTCTAATTCCACAATATCGAGTACCCTTTCGAAACTCAGTTCATCAAAATAAAGACGGTCGCAGGTATCATAATCCGTGCTGACGGTTTCAGGATTGTAATTGATCATCACCGACCGGAAACCCTGGTCATGAATCGTATTCACTGCATTGACCGAACACCAGTCAAACTCGACAGAACTGCCGATCCGGTAAGCACCCGAACCCAGAACGATCACCGATTTGCCGTCGCAGTTATACTCCGGATCACTGCTGGTACCGTTGTATGTCACATACAGGTAATTGGTCATGGCCGGATATTCCCCTGCCAGGGTGTCGATCTGCTTTACGACAGGCACAACACCTGTTTCCTTTCGAAACCTTCTGATCTTCAGGATATCATCTTCAATTTTTTTATTCGGTGATTTCAACACCAGACGGGCAATCTGGAAATCGGAAAAACCCCTTTTTTTACACTCAAGCAACAGCTCCCGCGGAAGTGATTCTAAAGTATTATATTGTAAAAGCTCATTTCCCAGGTCAAAAATATTCCGGAGCCTGCCCAGAAACCAACGGTCGATTTTCGTCAGATGAAAAACTTCTTCCAGTGAATACCCCTGGTGAAAAGCTTCAGCAATGGCAAAGATTCGGAGATCGGTAGGATTTGTCAGTTCCTCCCTGATCTGGTCTATCCTGATCTGATCGCGGTTTCCCACGAATCCGTGCATCCCGATGCCGACCATCCGGATACCTTTCTGGATGGCTTCCTCGAAGGTGCGTCCGATGGCCATGATCTCACCCACACTTTTCATGGAACTTCCGATGTTCTTTGATACACCGGTAAACTTGTTCAAGTCCCATCGCGGGACCTTGACGACACAGTAATCGAGTGCCGGTTCAAAACAGGCTGTTGTTACCTTTGTTACGGAGTTTTTCATCTGGTGCAATCCGAAACCGAGCCCCAGTTTGGCTGCCACAAACGCAAGCGGATATCCGGTCGCTTTCGATGCAAGGGCCGATGAACGGGAGAGGCGTGCATTCACCTCAATTACCCGGTAATCGTCAGAGTTCGGATCAAGGGCAAACTGGACGTTGCACTCCCCGACCACTCCCACCCTCCTGATGATCCTGATCGAAATCGCCCTCAACTCGTGGTACTCCCTGTTGGTGAGGGTTTGCGACGGGGCTACCACAATGCTTT
>CAYNBE010000068.1:0-15344 GCA_964395045.1 uncultured Prolixibacteraceae bacterium
AATCCAGTTCTTTTCTGGTCTCATCCTACCCATTAAAACTCTTAACGAGTTCAGCGGTACTGTAAATCGAGAACAAGGGTTCATTTTTGATCCTGAAATAGTTGGGTTGATTAAAATATTGTCTGATCACCCTGGAGATAATCACTTTATAATTTTCCCAGTCGACTTCTCCATTCCAGACCAGAGAATCGGATTTATACCGGAAATGGTTCCACATATTCCCGGGGACGTCGTGATTTGCCCACATGAGATAAAATTTCATTTTGTGATTGTTTGCCGCGCCAAGAAATCCTGAATCAACCGCTTCTTCGAGGAATGGTTTCTTATCATACCAGTACCAGTCAAAAATGAATGTATTGACTCCGTGCGACACGGCAGCATCAATCTTTTGTTCCCAGGCTTTCGGATCATCATCCATTTTATAACCCCACAGTGGAACGCGTGGCTGGTAATGCCCTTCAAAACGGGGATTCCCCTTTTGTATGATTTCCCATTCCCCGATGCCCTCACCCCATAGCTTTTCACGGCTCATCGGTTCATCATGGCACGAGGGCCATATATATGCAGCAACGTACATTTCCGGGTTGTCTCCCGGATTGCTTTTCTTTGGTGAACAAGCGGACAGCAATAATAAACTCAGGCAGAAAGCAATGATTAGAACTGGTCTGATGGACGAGAAGAAGATTTTTTCTTTTTTCATATTGATTTTTTTTGGTTTTTTGCTCCGGATAAATGGAGTGATGCGGTTCAGTACGACTAACGCTCAATATATCTGTTACCGAGAACAACTCCAGGGATGGTGGGCTCTTTCAGGGTGAGGGTGCCGATTCTGTAACGGTGTCTGCCATCATCCCCTTCGAGAGGCAGTGAAATAACCGGGGTGCCATCCTTTAAACCGACAGACACATAAAGGTCATAGGTGCCCGGACTTGTCGCCGGGGTGACCGGACCGGCGTAGAATTCGCTTCCGGGCCGTTGTTCCATTTTCATGGTAAATTCATTGAAGAATCTCTCCGGGGTCAGGAATCCGGCATGAAATGTACTGACTTGTTTTACTTCAGGGGCCTGTCCCGGATTGTCAGTTTTCAGTTTCTTTACATCAAATTCATCATCTACCATGAGGGATACAATTCCGCCTTTCCTGTCTTTGAGTGTAAGGGCAGGAAATCCTCCCGGATAGCAGGGTGCAACACCCGCATTGACCCAGGTCCATTCCACCCCGAACCTTTGCCCGATTTCCACAATTTTGGGAACCTGAATGCTACGCAGCTGAATACGGTACCCAAGCCTGAGGTTGATCTTTTCGATTACTTCTTTGTTCTCGTTGTAAAATTCCCGGGGCCACCAGTGAATCGAAAGATAGCTGACGTGGTATTTTTCAACGGCTTCCATAAGTTTTGATCCGTCCCATGATCCTTTGACTTTCAACATACCATAATGTCCATGTTCCACAATCACCGGGAGCAGAGGCCAGAATTTCTGGGCCATGGCATCGTTGTACCATGCATTGGGATACTTATTGACCAGGATGCTGTCGTCGCGCAATGCCAGCCCTTGTGACAATGCATATTCGGTCAGGGATGCATTCACCCTCGACGGATGTGAACCGAGCATATCGTCGTTGATGCATACTAACGTGTTTTTAAAATATTTTGTATAAAGATCAATTTGCCAGCGCACTATTTCAGCAGTTTTTTCTGCAGACAACTGGCTGGAATATCCGGTGTGACCTTCACCCCACATCCCAAAGGTTCCAATATCAATAAAAGCTACATTCGGGTTGCCGTCGTACCGGTCGGCAAGGGCCCTGATGAGGTTTTCCAGTTTCTCCATGAAAACAGGGTCCAGATAGTCGGGGTCCCACAATGGTCCGTTTTCAGACGGACCCACCCTGTGTTCAAAACGGACCCCTTTTGCCCCGGCATCCTTCACCCATTTGGGTGTTGCCCTTGTTACCCAGTGTTCGCTGCAGTTGATGCGGATGGCTATCTTCTTTCCTTTGGAAATGAATCGTTGTGCCGGGGTGTCGAACACGGTCCAGTTGAATGATCCTTCGTCGGGTTCAATGAAAGACCAGGGTATTCGCATGTAAATGACAGAACACCCCGGGAACCAGTCGAGTGAGTCGGAAGGTTCGAGCCAATACCCGTAATTTCCGGTGCGTCCTGAATAGTAATGGGTAACCCATCCCATGCAAGGATTGATAAGTGCTTCCCCGGTGTCCTCAAATGTGGCGGTAAGGTAATTCCCATCGTCCTGAGACACCCGGGAATTTTCCCCAGTCTCTGTCGGAACCAGACCGCTGTGCATTTTTTCTGGATCGGTATTTCCGTCAGTGAACCCAACTGTTTTCGCTGAGTTGTCGTTGTGTAAGTGCATGTTGATGAACTATTTATTCATTGATTGTTTTATGTAACCAGCTATCTTCTTCTATTCAGAACCGGGTGAGGTCATCTCCTCCGGGACATGACGCGGATGGCAGGGCATTCAAGGCAAGGAAGGCAGAATGCAATGAATCAATATAAAATCACAGTCAGTGAAACCGGGCCGTGTGCTCCATACACTAAGCTTTGTTCAATATCGGCGGTTTTGGAGGGTCCTGATACAAAAAGACCAAAACCTGTGTTGACGGAACTGATCAGGCGGTATGCCTGGTGCATGTCTTCCACCATCCTGGATGAGGGGAGTGCAATCACCACCTTCTTTGCAATAAAAGGGATCACCCGGTTCGGAAAGCAGGAATCATCCAGCCAGACAGCTGCATTCTCAGCCACTCCGAACTGCCCCTTTAATACGACGGTATCCAGCTTTTCCAAGGTTCGCAGGCTGGCTTCCCTGTACTCTTCCCAAGCTTCATCCTGGTCAAAACGAACGGCTTCGGGAAATTTTTCCCCGATAATCAGGTTCAGTTCTTCAATTCCGTTTGCTTCGATGCAGATACCTCCTACTTTTTCCAGGATATTCCCGAATTTTTCTTTCATCAAAGTTCCCGTAACAGCTTCCTTCACATCCGGATGGATGAAAACCGGTTTTGCCTGTGGTTTGTTCAGCCGGACCATTTCGATGATTTTCTCTTTGCTCATCACAATCCCTCCTTATGATGTGATTTATACCAGTGTTTGAATGACTCAGCAGGTACGGAAGGAAGTTCCCTTTCCCTTCCCCAGGTGTTTGCCCTGAAGTATACCAGTCTGCGCGGAAGAACTTTCAGTGCCCGGTGCATCATCCGGCCTGAAAAATTGTAAAGGGAGTTGGAGGCCAGTACCCAGCCTGCCATTTTCATCACAATTCTTTTTGCCGGGTGGAGGAGTTTCTTTTCTGAAAATATTTGCCGCCATTTGTAAAGTTGATGGTCGATGTCAATTTTCACCGGACACACATTGGTGCATGACATGCAAAGTGAAGATGCAAAAGGAAGGTCGGTATGGTTTTTCATATTGCTGACCGGCGAAAGAATTGACCCAACAGGCCCGGGAATGAGAGTCCCATAGCTGTAACCGCCACTGCGGCGGTATACCGGACAGGTATTCAGGCAAGCCCCGCATCGGATGCATTTCAGCGAATTTCTGAAATCAGGGTTCCCAAGGTGCAGCGACCTTCCGTTATCAACGATGATGATATGCATTTCCCCTCCGGGCTTGGGTTTCCTGTAATGCGAAGTATAGGCACTCACCGGTTGACCTGTTGCATTCCTTGCAAGAAGCCGGGTGAAAACTCCAAGGTCGGCGAGCGTTGGTATTATCTTTTCAATTCCCATACAGTGGATCTGTACAGGTGCACAGTGAACGCCCATATCGGCATTCCCTTCATTGGTACACACCACGACCACACCATTCTCGGAAACTGCAAAATTGACCCCTGTAATGGCAATTTCGGCTTGCAGGAATTTCTCCCTTAAATGTGCCCTTGCTGCTGAAGTGAGATAGGCGGGATCGGATGCACCCTTCTCAGTGTGCAGCTTTTCGTGGAATAGTTCACCGATTTCTTCCCTCTTCAGATGTATGGCCGGTAATACAATGTGGCTCGGGGGTTCTTTCCGGAACTGAATGATCCGTTCACCAAGGTCGGTATCCACCACCTCAATCCCCTTGTTTTCGAGAAAGTGATTGAGCCCGCATTCTTCGGTCAGCATAGATTTGCTTTTAACAATCCGTGATGCCTTGTGCCTGGTAATTAATCTGTAAACGATGTTGTTGAATTCCCCGGCATCGGCTGCCCAATGCACTACGGCCCCGTTTTGAAGGGCCTGTTCTTCAAACCTGAGCAGATAATTGTCGAGATTTGAAAGAACATCTTCCTTGATCTGCGACGCTCTTTCCCGCAGCTCCTCCCATTCCGGTACCGATCCCGCAGCCAGGTCCCGTTTTCGGCGAACCGTCCAAAGGGTTTGGTTATGCCAGTCGGCCCTTTTCTCATCTTGCAGGAATATGGCTGCTTTTTTAGCATGTCCTGTCATAGTTGGTTGCTGTTTAATATTTCCGCAATGTGTTTTACCTGCAGGCCGAGCTTTTGCCGTCTGATCAGTCCCTCCAGGTGCATCAGGCACGACATGTCGGTGGCAGTGATTACTTCTGCACCGTGCCTGCGATGGTCATCGATCCTGTCTTTTCCCATTTTTGCAGATACATCCGGCTCAAAAACCGAAAAGGTCCCTCCGAAACCGCAACATTCATCTTCCCTGTCGAGCGGTACGATCTCGATCCCTTTGGCCTTTTGCAGAAGGGTCATCACCTTGGAATAGCTCCGGGAAATCAGTTCGGATGAATTTCCCAGTTTCAGGCCGCGCAGCCCGTGACAACTCTGATGGACTCCTACTTTGTAAGGATAGTTGATTTTCAGGTCATCAACCTTCAGGATGTCGACCAGGAATTCACAAAGCTCAAAGATATTCCGGCGCACTTTTACAACTTCTTCAGTCTGATCGATGATGTCGTAATGTTCCTTCACATGATAAACACAACTTCCCGAAGGTGAAACCACATAATCGAAACCGCTGAAGTTCCTGACGAAATTCCGGTACACCCTGACGGCTTCCTGTTCGGCCCCGCTGTTGGCCAGCGGTTGACCACAACATGTCTGCTTGTCAGGATATTCTACAGTCAATCCCAGCTTTTGAAGCAAAGAAAGGGTGGCGATGCCCACCTGCGGATAAAAGAGGTCGATGTAACAGGGAATAAACAGACCTATTTTCTTTTTCCTAATATTTGAACCTTCATTCATCATTTCATTCATATCATACTAATCGGGCCACAAGTTATCAATATATCTCAACATTTGAAATCACCGGACATGCTTTTGAGTCCAAAATATTGATCCTGACTTTTGCGGTTTCAGCCGGATCAATCCTGACAATTCTTTTAAATCCAATGGTGGTCCCCGTGGCAGTCGTTTCCCACTGATTATCCTTCAGTATATCGATGTTGAACGATTTGATCCTTTGTCCGAGAGGAAGATATTCCTGAATAAGAATATAGCTTATTTTCTCTTTGCCCCGGAAGGTGAATTCAAGTGTTCCTGTACGGATATCATCGTTGGTTGACCAGTAGGTATCTTTTTTCCCGTCGGTCAGGTTTGAAGGATGAAATTTTTTTGATCGTCCCCTGTATGAGTCGGCGGTCACTCTGATGTTCTTTGCAAGATTAACTTCGAATGTTGCATCGATTTTTTCTTTCCAGGCTTTCAAAGCCTGTATATCGGCGTCGTGGATCAATCCCCGTTTATCGGGAGGAATATTCAGAAGGAGAGGGGAGCCCCTCCCAACCGAATTGAGATAGATTTCAAAAAGCTGATCAGCGTTCTTCACTTTTTCATCTTCTTCGGGATGATAAAACCATCCCGGGCGAATTGAAACATCCACCTCTGCCGGCATCCAGACTGTTCCATTTTCATTCCCCGAATTCAGGATTCTCATCCTGTCATCCCCGGCTGCGATCAGTGAATCGACCGAAACCATATTCCAGTTTGTTTCACCCACATAACCTTTTTCATTGCCACACCAGCGACTGTCGCACGAAGCCCTTGCATCTCCCCGGATGATGGTTTCGGGATTGAAGCTTTTCATAATTTGAAAAGTTTCAGGCCATTTGTAATACGTCCGATGGTCAATTTTCCTCCTTTCCCTGGCTCCGCCGTAATAACCATCCCCTCCGTTGGCCCCGTCGAACCATATTTCAAAAATAGGCCCGTAGTTCGAGAGGAGTTCTGTTAGCTGGTCCTGATAATATCTGACGTACACCGGAGATCCATATTCAGCATGGTTCCTGTCCCAAGGGGAGAGATAAATTCCAAATTCCAGGTTATGCTGTGCACATGCCTTTTGAAAATCACCCACGATATCACCTTTGCCCTCCTTCCATCCGGAATTTTTCACTGAATGTCCGTTAAACTTGCTGGGCCAGAGGCAAAACCCGTCGTGGTGCTTGGCAGTCAGGATAGCACCTTTGAAGCCGGCCATTGCCAGTGTTGCAGCCCATTGGTCCGGATTGAATTCTACGGGCCGGAAAATATCCGGATTTTCATCTCCGTAACCCCATTCTTTGCCAGTGAAAGTATTGACAGTGAAATGGATGAAAGCGAAAAGTTCTTTTGCCTGCCATTCGAGAATGGCTTTTCCGGGAATGGGTAAAAGAGGCTCCGGTGGCAAACTGCTTTCTTTCCGGCAGGAACAAAGGAACAACAAAAGTGCAGCAAAGAAAATTTTCATATTGATCGGGCATGACTTATTTCCCTGAAACATCATCGTAAACCCGAACATAATCGACGATGAAGTAATCGGGCAGTTTTGCATTTTTCAGAACTGCTGCCGGTCCTCCTTTGCGGTATCCATTGCATTCAGTTGATGCGAGGATTAAGTGCTCGCGGTGTGAAACCGGCCCTGGGACCCTCTATCTCTCTTTTCCGTGTACATAATAAATATACCCTTCGGGGTTCCTGTCGAGGCCGAAGATGTGGAATCCGTCTACTGTAGGTTCGGCTTTTCTTTCACCTGAACCATTGCTCCTGTGGTCCTTTCCGTATCCGTTCCAGTGGATGTTATGACTGAAAGCGCCGTCACGGGTGAAGTTTTCCATGATGTCAATTTCGACGCCTGAATCCAGGGGATCCAACGTGGACCCTATTACTGGTGATTGCAACCAGAAAGCCGACCACCAACCTTCCTGTTCCTGGAATTTACACCTGATTTCATAATAGCCGTAACGGTGAACAAACTTTGGTTGCTCCAGGTCAGCGATGGGCCAGGTCAGTTTTGAAGTACCGTATGGATTGCCGGGCCGGTCCATGAAATTCCTGCCTGTCTGAAGCTGGGAGGAGTAATAATGACCGTCCTTCTCAATCAGTTTCAGCAAAAGATTTCCCTTCCCATCCAGTTCTGCTCCCTGATCGGTATAAGTTTGAAAACGGGTTTGCATAATGTGCAACCTGAAGTCCCATTTCGTGGTATCGAGAACCGTTCCGTCAAATTCATCGTTCCAGACCAGTTTCCATTTTTTCCCCGGAGGGAGCATACTTTCTGCATATTTGGTTTCCTGATCTGTCCTATCCTCTGATTTCAAAGGAGTTTGTGCAGAAGCAACGGTTACGATGAACTGCAACAATACCGGGAATAAAAAGATACTTGCCTTCATTTTTATGGATATTTGGAATTGATCATTTTGCGCTTCTGATTTCATACATTTTGTAACCTACTTCCCTGATTTTTGCGATGGTTTCCGGATAAGGTTTATCGCATACGTCGGTGAAGCCAACCTGGAAATTTTCACCGTCAAACCGGCCGGTGGTAGCCTGGTCGGAATACTGGTGCCAGTGCGTACCGATAAAATTAGGATGGCGAAGGGCTGACTCCACATAGATAGCATAAGCCTCACCCCGTTCCTGCTGGTTTTCAGTTTTTACCTGGCCGGGGTGGAACAGCCCCCGGTCGAGTGCTCCAAAATGAAATTCGCCAATCATCACCGGTTTGTCAATTCCTTCAGGAAGTTTGAAATCAGCCAGTGAACGGCGATAAATATTGTAACTCAGTACATCGCAATATTTTGCGGCTATCCTGAGAATATTTTCATTGGCGCTGCCCGCAAACCGGCATCCCATGTAAAGTTTGCCGGGGGCCGCTTTTTTAAACTCTTCCCTTATATTTTTAAAATATGCGTTTGCAATGATATCTGTGAATTCCACGCAGTCATTTTTAGACCCTGAAGCAGGCTTTTCCTGTGATGTAAGAATCGCATCCCAGTTAGGAAAGGTTGAATTCCATGCACTATTCAGGCTCCCGATGTTTTTATATTTTTTCTTGAGCCAGTTCACCATCTCCTGTTTAGCCGGCTGTTCGGCAGGCGATTGTAAAGTCCACTCTGCCAGAGCTCTAGGTCCGCCCCAGGCAATTTCGTTGTCAACAAAAAATCCAAGACACCAGGGATCGGCCAACTCCCTTTTTCTCTCGGTTAGTTGTGCACTGAAGGTTGTCCGGAATTCAGGGTGAAACGGATCTTTGAATTTCCACCATCCGTCGTGGCTGCCGGCAATATCGGGCGATTTAAGTTCAAACCGGTCGCAGTAAGGGGTTTTTTGTAAATGGCAAATCTTCAGATCGGAACTGTTGGCAATGGTTGTTAATCCCCAGCTTCTTAACCTTTTATGCACCAGTTCCCCAAAAATTTCCCTCCAGTTTTCACCATATTTCCGCATCAGGTTTGCAGCAGAAAAATCGTAAGTTTTTTGTATTCCCCGTTTTACATAATACGGATACAACAGCGAATCGTGGGTTGTATAGAATACGGCAAGGGGGGATTCGGGTCCCGGAAGATTTTTGAAGTAGAATTCCCTGTTGTCGAGCGGAGTAACTGCGCTTGATGTGGTTACCCTGACTGCACCATGCGACCAGTAGAGGTTTCCTTCCGGGTCAACCATCCACCATTTTCCATCGATTTTTTTCACGTAGAACTCACCTGTGGCCTTTTGTTTCGGACCGTCGGCCCAGCCTCCGTATTGATCACGTCCAGCCGGGCCTGGGTTTCCCTCCAGGTCGGCAGCTTCGGTTTTGATGGCCTCTTTCATCTCCTCAACCGATTTGGTTTTCCCAGGCCAATCTTTGTGTATAAATTGACCGAATTCGTCAATAAACGGGAAAAACTGATCGGGTGAAAGCTGCATCCAGGCAGGAAGAGGTTCCGTGACTCCTTTAACGGCAGTCACTTTTTTGACCCCCCAATTCCAGTCCTGTCTTGGATTGTTGATGTAGAAAGCCAGTCCCGTCACCTTTTGGGGATCAAGATTGTTCACCAAACCCTGTAACTTATAGGGTGTGTTTCTCATTCCGGTTAGTTTCTCGGCAATCTCGGGATAAGGATATCTGGGTGGGTTAGAAACCGTAAACTGCTTTGAACTTCCTGCAGGAATGATCAAACGGTCGATCAGAACCCCTTTCCCTTTTCCGGGATCGGCATCCGGATTCTCAAGTCTGATCGTGACAGGCAGGTCCACTTTCTGATCAAAATTCTTTAATTCAACGAGAATCTGGTTATATGGAGTCAAGTCCCAGTTTCCGCGGATCACTATCCCGGCGAATGATTCATCCGCCCTTGACCGAACTGCAAGAATGGAATCCTCTTTCTCAAAGGTTCCGCCATTGAGTGCAAATATGAATTCGTGAGGGGTGGATGCTGCATCAAATATGACAATGCCTTTTTTCTTTCCGACAGAACATGCACCAAAAATCATCGAGACGATAATCGCAAAACGAATTATATTTCTTTTCATGGTTAATATTTTTTATTTGGAATTATTTTCTATCTCGAAACAGTTATTATAAGCTGATAAGAGAAAAACCATGCCATTTATTCAGTAAGGAGAAAAAATCCGTTACTTTTCAATTGTCAGCTCCCAGAGTACCAGGCCGTTTCTTTCAAGCATTTCTTGTGACAGGGCAAGGGGCCTTTTCCCGATGTTCACCGTTTCGTCCCCGGTTTTTTCAATCCCCCCGGGGAAATCGGGATTTGCAAGTCTGTTGCTGTGTGTGCTATCGATCAGATACTTCACGACCTTCATTTTCCTGGCGTCGGGAAATGCTTTCCTGAGGCCCGAAACTGAAAGGGTGACGTTGCGTGGTGCGGCATAATTAATGGCCTCCACGATAACCCTGTCGTTCTGGATAGAGGCAAGTACCAGATCGGTTCCCTTGATGTCGTTCTCAACCTGAATCTCTTTGCCTTTGTGCATTCCCAGGAACTTCACCGAAGCACCTAAAGGCAGCATGTGGATTTCCGTTTCCTTTGTGTCAGGGTTGTTAGGACCGTCAAACCACATGAACTTTGTTTGCAGAGTGGCGTTGTGATACAATACCCAGGGAAAAATTTTTATTTCCGGACTGTACAAACTGGTAAAGTATAGCGATTTGGGCAGATATGCCGTATTCTGGATATGGTATTCAGGTTTGTCTTCGCTGTAATGGAAAGGATCGTGTTCAGTGATGAACATGGGGAGATTCTGAGGAAGGTTATATTTAACCAACCAGCCGGTTATCTCTTGTTGCCTGTTGGCTGTCAGTGATAGTTCGGTGTGGTATTCATGCCAGGCTACAAAATCGAGTTTTTTGGCAGGATTGCTGTCCTGGCTGTAAAGCTCAAGAAAATGTTCAAGTCGCTTAAACTGCCCTGTAGTAACAGGACCTCCTACCAGCAATTTGTTTTCACCCGTCAGCCCCAGTTCTTCATTAATTTCATTCACAGCCTCATAGCCAAGTTTGTAGAAGATGTAATATTCTTCATCGGTAGCTCCCATGAATCCTTTCAGGTGGTATTCATTTCCGACTTCCACATAGCGGATGTTGGGACATAACATCTTATAATGTTTCAATCCTTCCTTGAAAAGCATTTTCCAGTCCTTCTGGGTCACAGGAAGTTTCCTGTCAAGGATGTCACGTTCATAACGGCGGATGCACAACAGGAGAGAGTTGCTGTGGTCGCTGAACGCTTTCAGGTATTGATAAAAGGTGACCGGAGACTCAATTTCCCAGTTCCAGGTTTCTCTGTGTTTAGCCTTGATATCTTTGTATTTATCGACCCCGATCTGAAAATCAAAATTAAACTTACGCGTCCGGTAATCCCACATTTCATCAAGATTGAGCCAGCACCGCGTAATCTCAGGTCTTCCGAATTCTTTTTCCGCTATCTCCGCAAGAACAGGTGCTGGTGCTTTTTGAAGCGATGTATTGATATATGCAGCCAAACGGGGGAAAGGCCTGGTTTGATTCAATACATCGATTGTCCGAGATATCTCGGCTGTTGAGTCAGCGAGACCTTGCCCGGTTCCCGGAGAAGAAGGGGGGGAAGTTGTTTTCGTGCGCCCACAGGCGTAGATCATTGTGGCGAGCAGGACCAACCACAGAGATACCTGAATGATGTTTGATAACTTTTTCATTTTTTAATTTTTTTCAAGTACGATTAATCTGACTGAATTAGGTTCCAGGGGCGTATCCTGGCTGACATTCCTGTTGGTTGGGTCACTTGCTTTTATTAAACGGTAACCCGGTACGGAAACCCTGAACTCTCGTTTTTCTGAAAGATTTTTGTTCCAGACCAGCACTCCTACTTTATTGCCGTTTTGAAATCCGTTTGCATGAATGTCATCGCCTGAGACTTCAATTCCATCCCTGGAGATGAAGGTTCCATGCCGGAAAAATTCAGGATTGTCGTCTTCGAACTGGATCAGTTTCCGCACATAAGCTGTAGCCTCGGCAGCAGGCAGCAGATTCATCTTGCTGAGATCAGGAGGGCTGACCACGTTGGAATAATCTTCGGGGACCGGAAGTTTTCCTTTTAGCAGATATTCCACATCTCCTGCATACCTTGTTTCAATTTCATGCCGCAATCCGCTGACCAGGGCATAGTTCGCATCCGTTTTTGCAATCATGGGATTTGGATTACGCTGGGTCTTTAGAAGTTCCGGAAAAGTGTACATAAACAGTTCAGGGAAGGCATTTGGTCCGGGTTGCGCTGCCATGCCACATCCATGGTGGAAATCGATTCCCCTGATGATCGCATCGTTGGTGCCTTCGGTCATGATAATGAAGTCAGGATTTATCTTCTTCATATCTTTACTGATTTCTGCGATCATTTCGAGCCGGTTGCGGGCATCGCTCATCCCCGGCAGGTGATCATGGTTTTTCGAATAACAGAGATGGATACCCATGATCCCAACCTGATCGTATAAAATACCGTCGGCGCCCAGTGAAACTGCCTGCATTCCCAGGTCATGCATGGTCTTCCTCCAGATTCCGGAACCGGTGCAACCCTGGGCAAAGATGACAGGTGTTGCATTCTTTTGTTTGATATAATACTGAATCTGGGGCTGCCGGTTTTCCTGAATCAACATGGTTTCATACCCGTTGTACCTGTAGTAATCTGTGGAGGTGTCCATGATTTTTCCGTTTGCATACAGAATGATCTTTTTCCCTCTCAGGTGTGCCCTTTCTATGGCTTTTTTCAGCTCTTCACGTCCGCCCATCAGTGGATCGGGATTGTAATTGGGGTACAGGTGGTCGTGTCCTCCATAGGTCCAGCCAAAAAGCCCGATGGTGCCGAGCCCGAACTGATCGGCGATGTCACATAGTTTGTCGATATCTCTGTACGGCCACATGACTTCCATGTTTTGCTGCTTGAGGATTGCCAGTAACCAGCCGGAATTATCCTTCACCCAACCGGGCGGATTCATGGCAGTGAAATGTTTCTGATACCACCCTTTGTAAAATCTGGCTGCTTTGTACCATTCCCCGTTATACGGCCGGATCATGATGTCGGGAACAGCGTATTCTGCTGAACAAACGGTGGCCTGTATGCTTGTTTTGAATGCCCCGGCAGATTTGTCGAAGTCCAGGTTAAAAACCTTCGTTTCCTGAAGAGGATCATGGCTGCCCACATACAGGCCGCCCTTTGATGAGTTGACCGAGAACCAAGCCATTGCTGCACCACCACCACTCGGATACCGGATGCTCCTGCTTCCGAAACTGGAGGGATCGTCAAAATACTGCCCGAGTCCCACCGGCCAGTAAATCCCGGTCTTCGGATCATTGATTTTGATATCTGAAATGACCGGATAGTGCAACTCTTTGATCATCCACTCTCCTGATTCGATTTTCAAGCTTCCTGAAAAACAGAAGGCATCGTCTTTTACCGAAACCGATAATTCAGCCTGAACAGGAATACTCTTGTTTTCAACCATGAATCCGGTTGCTTTGATCCGGAAAATACCGGCTTCCTGACTCAGTATTACATTTTTCCCAGGCAGACATTCAATTTCCCTGTTAGACTTATTGTTCTGCAGAACCACTTTCCATAGTTCATGTATGGAACCAATTGCCTGAATTGTTTCTCCTTTTCCCAGGATGATTTTCATCTTTCCCTTCTGGTCGATTGTGAGTGTGGCTTCAGAAGTCTTTAGCTCGAATTTCTCCGGAGCGGCCATACCTTGTATCGTAGCCATTACGATGACGAGCAATATCAAAATTTTACTTTTCATGATTGCTTTTATTAAATGTTTGACAAGTTAGTATATTATCTCAATATTTTAAAAGTGTTGTATAGCCTGATGGAAGAAGTATAAATGAAATCAATCTCTCTCAAAAACCAGCAAGCGTATGGAATCTGCATCCAGGGCAGACTTCTCCGGGACGTCCCTCCTGCCAGGTTCTGCTGCGGTTAGAAAGTGATAGCCCGGTACTTCCACAGAAAAGTCCTTTCTTTCACCAGGATGTGTATTCCAGACCACCACTCCGATTTTGTTATCGTTCAGAAAGCCATTTGCAGAAATATCGTTTCCTTTCACGATGATCCCATCTTTAGCAATGAATTTTCCGTGCCGGAAAAATGCAGCATTTTCGTTTTCAAAACCGATTAGGGTATGGACATACTTTTCGGCTTCCACTGCAGGAAGCAGGTTCATTTTGTTGAGGTTTGGAGGACTGACCACATTTGAATAGTCCTCCGGTTTCGGAAGTTTACCTTGTAAAAGATAGGCCACATCACCTGCATACCTGGTTTCAACCTCATGTCTCAATCCCATCACTGCGGCAAAATTTGCATCGGTCCTTGTGATCATCGGATTCGGATTTCGTTGGGTTGAAATAAGTTCGGGAAAGGTGTACCTGAACAGTTCAGGAAAGACATTTGGACCGGGTGCAAGGCCGACACCCCATCCATGATGATAATCAATCTCTTTTATGATCGCATCATTGGTTGCTTCGGTCATGACAATAAACCCGGGATTGATCTTCCTCATGGCTGTCCTGATTTCCCTTATCATATCGTTCCTGTTGTGAGTATCACTCATTCCTGGTATGTGGTCATGATCTTCAGAAAAACAGAGCTGGGGAGTCATTACGCCCATCTGGTCGTACAGGATTCCGTCAGCACCAAGGTTCACTGCCTGTAATCCCAGGTCAAACATTGTTTTTCGCCAGATTGGTGATCCGGTACATCCTTGCGCAAAAATAACCGGGGTTGCATTTTTTTGCTTAATATAATACTGTATCTCAGGCTGCCGGTTCTCCATTTTAACCATCGCCTCTGATCCGTTGTAGAGGTAAAAATCGGTGGAAGTATCCATGATTTTCCCGTTTGCATAAAGGATGATTTTCTTTCCCCGCTGATGCGCCCTTTCAATTGCTTTCATCAGCTCCTTCCTTCCTCCCATCAGGTTGTCGGGATTATAATAAGGATAGAGATGGTCGTGCCCTCCGACAGCCCAGCCAAAAAGTCCGATGGTAGTCAGGTTGAACCGGTCGGCTACATCGCAGAGTTTGTCGATATCCCTGTAATTCCACATCACTTCCATATTTTGCTGCTTCAGGATTGCAAGCAGCCAACCGGTGTCATCCTTGACCCAAGCAGGAGGTGAATGTTGTACAAAATGCTTGTTGTACCAGGTTTTGTAATATTTTGCAGCCTTATACCATTCCCCGGTATAGGGTTTGATCATCACTTCCGGAATCTGGAAGGTCGCTTCATAAACCGGCCTGTCGATCCCGGTGGAAAATGTACCGGTCACTTTGTCGTACGAAAGATTGATCACTTTATTCTCCTGCGTAACATCATGGTCCCCAACATAGAGGCCTCCTCCGGGATAATTCAGGGAAAACCAGGGCATGGCACATCCCTTGGCAGCCGGATACCATAAACTTCTACTGCCGAACAATTCAGGATTGTTGTGATATTCGCCAAGGCCTACCGGCCAATAGATGCCGGTTTCAATTCCGGTGATCCGGATACCACCCATCAGGGGGTAATTCACTTCTTTGATGATCCAGCCGGGAGTTTCAGTTTTAATGGATCCCGAGAACCAAAATCCATCCGCTT
>CAYNBE010000069.1:0-1194 GCA_964395045.1 uncultured Prolixibacteraceae bacterium
TTTTCCTGCATCCATAGGTTTAATCCGATACTGGGCATTGCCGTCCAAACCCCTTAAATAAATTGGTTGATCGAGAACCGGATATTTTTCTCTTGTTTTAAGCAACGCAAATACCACTGATTGCTTTCCGTCTTCCGAGACAAACTGGTTTACTCTGAGACCACTTTCGTCTGAAGGGGACAAACGGTAAAGATCACCTCTTTGAACTGTTCTTTTTATTGTTTTATAAAAATCAATATATTTTTTTGCTTCTGCAATTTCTTCATGTGACATTACATTAGGGTTTAAACTTAATCCCAGAGAGCCTTGCATGGCAACCAGGAACCTGAAATCAAGCGGAGAATTTGCCCGCACATTAAGGTAGCCTTTCTTACTTGTCAAAGGAGACACCCTCCCCATTAACACTCCCGGAGAATAAGCAAAGCTAAACCCTTCCTGAATAAAAAGACGATCTACGGGGTCAGTATCATCAGAAGTCCAGAATTGATCTACCCGTTCCATGATCCCCATATCAATCCGGCCTCCTCCTCCTTTACAGGATTCTATTTCCAAATCCGGATGCCTTGCCCGCAGCCTGTCGATAACCTCATACAAATTATTTGTGTATTTTACCCAAACTGTCTTTTGTTCCTCAGGGGGCAACTCCGGCCAGCCTGGTTCTGTCAACAGTCGGTTCATATCCCATTTGAACATTCTGACATTATTCTCTTCGACCAATTTATCTAAAGCCCCGAACAAGTATTCCTTCACATCTTCCCTTGCCAGATTTAGAACCAATTGTCCCCTTCCTTCGGTTCTGGGCCGGTCAGGAAAATTCAATACCCAATCAGGGTGTTTCCGGTATAAATCGCTGTTGG
Source organism: uncultured Prolixibacteraceae bacterium (assembly GCA_964395045.1). GTDB lineage: Bacteria > Bacteroidota > Bacteroidia > Bacteroidales > Prolixibacteraceae > UBA1413. The sequence continues at coordinate 858 of CAYNBE010000069.1, forward strand.
GATTCACCATTTCCGGCTCCACCCACAGGCCGAAGTCCATTCCTAAACTGTTCACATATTTAGATAAGGGAAGTAGTCCGTCAGGGAATTTGTCTTTATCCACAAACCAATCGCCAAGGCCGGCATTTGTTTCTTTGCGTAAATGGAACCACCCGTCATCCACCAAGAAAAGTTCTACCCCCATATCCGCCGCTTTTTTGGCCAGTTCCATCTGATTTGCTTCGTTTATCTCTGTTTCATAGGTTTGCCATGAATTATAAAACACCGGCCTTAACCGTGCCTGCTTGCCGCCAGGAACTATCGTATTACGCTGCAAGCGGTGCAACATACGCGAGGC
>CAYNBE010000069.1:1228-15302 GCA_964395045.1 uncultured Prolixibacteraceae bacterium
GTTAGAGGTAAATCCACCATAAAAAGGTGGAGTCGTCAGGGTTTCACCCGGCTTAAGTAAATAACCAAAATCGAATGAATTGTAACCGCCTGTTATCCGGGGTTGCATCCTGTAGGTTTGTTCAATGGAAATGCGCCAGTTTCCACTCCATCCTAAGGCACCAAACCACACTTTGCCAACATCTTCTGTCGCCTCACCTTTATAATCAACAGCAAACCATGGGTTAAATTCATACCCGGTTATTCCACGGCGGCTTTCCAAAACTTTCGTCCCCTGGTGCAAAGGCTCCCTGATCACATGTGCTTCACTAGCCCAGAAACCGGTAAGATATGTCAGGCGATAGTCTATATCAGCCGGTAAAGTCCAAACACCTGACTGGGCACTTTCAATCGTGATTTTTTGTTTGGTCCGGTTACTTATTTCCGATTTCTTTGAAATAATTCCGTATTCAGGATACACTTTATAAATAAGGGTAACATAAATATCAAATCGAATATCTTTTAACAAAATCTCCAAACTGTTACCTTCTATCTTATCTGAAACATATTGTAATACAACATCCCTGTTGCCATTTTCCATTGTAACCTTCAGGCACGGCTCATCATAAAAGGGACCTCCCTGTGCCGGATACTCCTCAGAACGGACTTCACTCCGGTGATCCCCCGCAAAACTGGTGAATCCTAAAACCTCCGGGAAATAAACTGCATCGATCTGGTCAAAATTTGAAAGGAGGTTTCCCCAATAAACATTAAAAAGCCTGCCATCTTTATTCTTAGCAATAATGTAGGTATTGGTTGAAGTCTGAAGTACCCATCCATCCAATTTAGAAAGCTTCCTGATTGAATTGGCCAAAACTTCCTTTCTTGAACTGCCGCTTTCTCCCTGGCTTTGCCCGGATAGCAATGAAAAAAAGATCAAAAGCAACCAGGAGAAAATTCTAAACTTCTGCAACAGTGTATTAAGATCGAAAAACAGTGTTGGTTTCATTATACTCAGATTTTTGTTTTGTTAAATTTAAGAATTCCAAATTTAGAAGGGGTATGAAATCTCCCCAGTGTCGGAGACCAGGCATATTTTCCATCTTCCCTGCCTTTATCCCGGTTTACCCGGTAAAAATTTATTCTCCATTCTTCATTGGCTTTGATTTTTGATCTTTCATTGCCTGTCAAATCCGAAATTGGGATTGACATTTCAACCGTCCAATAACTGTCCAGATCATCCCGGCTATTTAAAGTTCCATCAATTTTTACTGCAGTTTTTATCCCCTGAAGATCGAATTTTGCAGTTTCTGTAAAATCAATTTTCTGAGGATCAACTATGAAACTATCGAACAGCACATTAGAAGGTGAAATTTCAATCTCAATATAATTCTCTGGATTGTCATCCGTGTCAATAAAAAGCTCAATGACCTCCTCCTTCCACAAATGCTCATCCCTTTCTGTAAAATTACACCAGATGTCAGGATCATTGCAATGAAATGCGAAATATATGTTTTCATCATCATAACATCCTTTCCCAATGGTCAGCAATGCCGAATCATCGATTGTGCCACCGGTGTCATTCAGTTTGAACTGTATTAAGCCGGCTTTTTGCCAGGATGATTCGTCAAGGTTTCCATCAACGATCATCTTCTCTTCCGTTTTCAACATTAGATACCGGGGCAAATCCGGATTCTCATTCTTACAGGCTGTCTGTAATACTGAGTATATTAATATAAGTACAATCAGATACTGTTTCATTTCGTTTGATTTAAAGTTTGCAATCGTTTTAACATCACCATTGACCACAAATTGTCTGGTTTGAGCCCAAGAGACTTTTTAAAGCATTCCTTTGCATTGGATATATTTCCAAGCCCCAACTCACCAAGACCTGTTGTGTAATATGCTTTCGTATTGACCGATTGGACGGTTTCTCCGGTGGTCCCTTCAGCCCCATAGAAATTTACAACACGCTGAACTATATTTCTTTTGCCGTCTTCAACAAGTTCTTTAAACAAGATATCAGCAACATCTGATTTTCCGGTTTTCGTTAGTGCACAAGCCTGCCAGTAGCGGTAATCGGTTTTTTTAACATTCACTGACGCCGCTTTCTGATAATTTAATTGAGCTTTGGACTTGTTTCCCATCTTATCGTAAGCATCGGCTATCATGTAATAAATCTGGGCATCTCTCGGCATGCGTGTATCGACATAAAATACCTGATGGTTCTCGGGAAACGTAAATGCCTCTTCAAAAAGTTTGATTGCCTCTTTATAAGAACCTTTTTCAAGTTTTTGTTCTCCGGCAAGAAGGAGCGCATTCACAAATACATCATGGAAATTCGCAACCCCCTCCCGTGTCGGAAAGTAACAGTTTCTAAGCAAATCCAGAACATAATCATAATCGCCTACAAATGTTCCGGTTATCACTTCTGCAGCAAGCGGATAATAACGTTTGACCCCTATATCGTGCCTGCTTTTAAGCAAATTGTAGCGAACCTGGACGTTCTCTCCTTTAGCCTCATAAACCTGATCTATTTCTTCCAGGAACATTGGCTGTTTTGGATCCAGTTCTATCGCTTTTAAATATGCCTTCGCTGCCTCATCATAGTTCTTAGTGTATTTCCAATGTGCCCAGCCCAGGTTACGCCATGCCAATGCAAACGATGGATTGATGCTGACACATTTCTCCCATTCTTTAATAGCCCTTTCGGGTTGTAAATTATATAAGATATTTCCCAGATAATAGAACAATTTATCATCATCGGGATAAAATTCTTTAGCTTTCTCCAGAACAGAAATGGTTTCCAGTCTGAAAGGATGGCAATAGTCCGTTGACATCCCCAGGGCCGATTTAAAGCAGTTGTCAGCTTCCTTTTTATTCCCGGCTTTATCAGCCAAATAGCCAAGCCATAATTTAACGGTTGGATATTTCTGTTTTGAATCAATATATTTCAGCAATTCAACAGCCTCTCCTTCAAGACCATTGTGAAAATATTTTATCGCAAGCTCCAGGTACGACTCAGCATTGTCACGCATCAACGTTGTATAACCGGTATCTCCCGTCAACAAATGCTTTTCATAGGTGGCATAAGCATTCAACGGATTAACCGAAAGAACTTCCTCAATGCATGTCTTTGCCTCTTCATTTCTTGACAACAGCCGTAGGATCGAACTTTTCAGGTTGACAGCATCCAGATTATCTCCATTATGCCTGATCGCTTCATTCAGCCGCTCCAAGGCCATTTGATAATCTCCCCCGGCCATATACAGTTGCGCAAGCTGGTAATTTGCAGCAGAATTATAGGTATAGTCCCATACTGCACGATAGAGAGTATCGAATGCAGCTTCTGTTTTACCATCTGATTTAAGGATGAGGCCTAAATTGTACATCGCTTCACAATCCTTTGGCCGGGTATAATCTTTAGTCTGACGTTTGATGGCTCTGCGAAGGAACATCGCAGCCTTTTCATTGTCGCCTCTCAGCCTCCAATACACGCCCATCTGTGTATTCGACCGGGTATCATCAGGATCACGGCGAAGCACTTCCATAAAATAATCTTCGGGCTTAATGAAAGGATTGTGAAATTGCAGGTTGCGCAGTCCGACCAGGAAACATTCCTCATTGTTTTCAATCTCCGCGGGTAAAAGAGGTGGTTTAACAATCTCAGGAAGCGGTTTGCTTGTATCTTTCTTCACCGGGGTATAGGAAAGAAGCTGCTTCCCTTTATTATCAGCAAGGGTCATCGTTAGTTCATACTCTTTAATACCCTTGTCAACAGCAATGGTCTCTACGAACGGCTTATCCGGTGCGATATCTATTTTCTTAGTAAACAAGGTTTCATTTCCCCGGGTAACTGACACTGTCAGATCGTTCATCATTCCGGTACCGTTCACACCCACCAGCATTTTGCCATCACCGGAGACATTCAGGTTCATTGCAGCATCTTTTGAACCCTTTTTTACCCCTCCGATATTCCGAATACCATAATAGTATTGGGTGAATGTTTTGACTTCGCCAGTTTTTAACCAGCAATAATCAGGCTGGTTATCCGAATAAGCACCTGTCATCAGCTCAATATAGTGACCGGCATTTTCAGTAAGTATCTTTGTATCCCATTCTGAATTTGGCCCCCAGGTCCAGAATTTTCCCCCTTTGAAAATATAGTGGTTCCCGACCAGCATGGTGCCGGCATTTTTGCCATGGTCATAACCGGCAATAAAATCATCTTTCAGATCATGCGTAAATATGGAATTGCTTACCGGGTGATTTTTCCACCACGAGGCATCAATCCCATTTTTATATTCCTCAACACCCCTGTATGCTTCCGTTGTAACAGGCCAGTGGCAAAAAGACTCTTTGCAGTGGAATGTCCCGAACTCGGTGTTCTGCGGGAATATAATCTGATAATTTTCATCAACATGCGTGGAAACATTTGACCAATAGAGCATCGAATGATCGTTGGGAGTTGAATTAATAAGACGTCCTGAAATTTCCATATATGATTTGCCCGGATACAGGGTAATCCCGATTGCCCAGGACATGCGATGCCGAAGCTCTGTTTCTCCGATCCAGATCGTTTTACTGCCGCCCTCATTTTCAATTAACTTATAATCGACCGGCGAATGGGAGGTGGCGCGATGATGGTGAAAAACATTCCATTCCACGCCACCGGAAATCCAGGCTCCTGTCATACCGACATTGGCCGGTTTGATTACATCCTGATGGTAAAAAATATCATATCCGTTGGTCTTATCGGTTGCATAAAACAACCTTCCTCCAATCTCAGGAAGAACACAAAGCTTGACATACTCATTTTCAAGGTATAAAGCCTTATAAACCACGTTCTCCCTATTTCGGGTCATATTGTCGTTCAGTGCATACGGATAGACAGCACGTCTTGCCCGCTGATATGACCAGTCGCAATCAAAAACAGGCGCAGTCTCGGGGGGATTAAGCTTATAGGTTGGGATTTCCAGGGTGCCTTCCCAAACCTTCACAGGCGTCTGTGCTGATAAGTCATGATTCATGAATAATCCTGCAATTAAAATTAGAACAATCAATGATTTAAATGATCTGTTTTTCATGTATTTAATTTTTTAAGTTCTTGCAATTTCCGGAAACAGATAGGGTTGTATCAAAAGCCACATTTTAAAAGGTTCATCCTTTGTGTAACCTTTGTGAGGTACTTCGTGATTCTTGTGTGGCGAAAAATCAAGTCAAACTTTCAGGTGCCAAATCCATTGATAATAATGTTTTATTTTTTGAAACCACTGAGGACCACAAAGGTTATCATCAGGGTACACCAAATACTTTTGATACAGCGCGGAAAGGCAGGCCTTGCAAGATTGCGTGAAATTTCACTTTTCGTAATTGCACCATCACTCAACCGGTTTAATATGGAAAATGCAACTATCGTAATCTCCCCTTAATTTTACCTGAATTCCAATTTCCATCAGGGCACGTCCGGTAATTCTGCCCATGGGTATTGGTTTGCCGATATCTTCAACTGTTTTATTTTTTCCATATACTTCTACTTCATACTTATTATCAGGATTAAGTGACTCCAGTAACATATTCGGGATACTTTCCATTAACCGGAGTCCATGTCCAAAAGCAAACAGCAAAGATTCACCGGTATCAGGCAACACAAACTGGAAAGCTGCATAAGGATGCTCCCGCAAAGAAGCAATGCGATGCAACTCGCCTTTGCACGTAATGTGCCGGATTTTCTTAAACAGGTTAAAATAACCTTTCACCTCTGCCAGTTCTTCCGGTGCCATTTTATCGAGCTGTAAGGTTGTGGCAAGCCAGCCCATCATGCCCACATGTGCCATGAAATCGAGGGGGGCATAAGCCTGTCTTCCGTTGTAGCTTGTCGATGTATAACTAAGATGTCCGGCACCACCCGCCATATATGCCGGGTGCAGATATGTGAAACCTTCCTGTAAAACGATGCAGTCGACCGGATCCTGGTTATCGCTGCGGTTGATCCGGGCAAAGTAATCGTCCATTTTCAGGTCAGACCGGCCGTTCCCTGCTGAACAGTTCTCGAAAAAAACATTTGGGAATTCTTTCTCCAGCCGTTCAAATAATTTGTAGAAGTTTTCTGTGTATCTGGTCCGCATTGTCCGGCGGTCCGGGATGTCGGGAACCTCAAAGTAACGGTTGAAATCAAGCTTCAGATAGTCAATATCATTTTCCCTCAGAAGCTTAGACATTTCCACATAAACATACTCAAGAACATCCGGGCGGGAAAGGTTGATCATGGTACTTGACATATCCTTTCCGCCCCATCTTTCCCATTCTGTTTTTGCAAAAAGCCATTCCTGCTTGTCCTTATCTGAAAAGAGTTTTGAATCGTCCATAACCCTTTCAGGCTCCATCCAAATCCCGAATTTCATGCCCTGGCGGTGTACTTCGTCAATAACAGGTTTCAACCCACGTGGAAATTTTTGCTTATCGACCGTCCATTCCCCGATCGCAGTTTGCCAGCCATCATCAATGATAAACACTTCGGCCCCGACTTCAGCGGCACGGGGAATCAGCGACATAACATTTTTCTCATTTACGCCAAGCTGCAACAAAGCCCCGAATGAATTGTAGACAATGGGAACCTCTACATTTAACATATTTTCGGGGTACAAATATCTTCTCTGGTAGCGATGGATCATACGTGATGCTTCTCCAAAACCTCCCCTGGTATATCCGGCTGTAAATACAGGTGTTTTGTGGCTCCCACCCGGTGCAAGCTTCAGCAAAAAATCGAAGTCATTATAACCTCCGCTTACCCGTAGCCGTTTATAAGCATCCAGTCCGATAATCATTTTCCAGTCGCCGCTCCATTGCAGGGTGCCAAACCAGACAGCTCCTTCTTTCTCGGTGGTAAGCCCGTCCCGGTCAAGTGCAAAATAGGGGACGTGGTAATGTCCGCTTATCCCGTTCCTACTTTCCAGCACTTTCTCCCCGGGGCCAACAAATTCGCGGGTTATCTGCCATTCTTTTCCCCAGCTCCCTGAAATGTGGGTCAGCCGGTATTGATGGGAATGAGGAACATACCAGCTTGCCGATTGTATATTTTCGATTTCAACTTCCTCAATGCCTTCATTTTTGACTTCAACCCAGCGGTCAATGAGGTCAAGCCCGGGATAAACCTGATAATGCAACACAGTATAAAATGGATAATCTTTGGCCTTCAGAATGACTTGCAGGTGGTTATCCTGAATTTTAAAGGAGTCGACGGTTTGTCTGAGGTGGACAAGGCGATCAGGCTTTTCGATTTTAAGGCAGGGTTCCATCCGGGCACCTTCAGTGTATGTTGAATACTCACAAGGGCTTTCCTGCCAACGGCGACCGATAGCCGGAGGTTCCGGAATATCATTGATGTCGGTTACTTTTCCTCCCCAGTGAAGGTTCACAAACAATCCGGTTTTATCTAATCCGAAGGCATAACTTGAATTAACAGTGTTGATTAAAAACACTTTTCTATCCTTATCATACTTAATGGACGTACTATTTGTATTTTTTACCTCATCCTGTCCATTCGCAAATGCATTCTGAAGAAATGTACAAATCAACAAGGTTATCAATGGAATAGCAATAACCTTTCGGATACTATAGCAACATTTGTATTCTTTTGTCTTCATCTACTTTGATTTTGATGTTGGAGAGTTTTTATAAAATATTTTGCCCACAAATGATCCGGTTTGGTCTCAATTGCCATTTGGAAAAACTCTTTGGCCTTTGTGGTTTCCCCATTCCCGAGATAGCCCAATGCAATGGTATAGTACGCATCCGAATTTACTTCCTGAAGGGTTTGTCCCGGCCCAAAGGAGACGAAAAAATTCTCAACATAATCCGTTACATCATTTTTCCCTTTTGCGATCAGGTTGTCAAACAACAGACTTGCGTCTGCTTTTTTATCAGTCTCAAGTAAAGCCAATCCTTTGAAATAATCATAGGCAGAGCTTTTCGTTTCGGTTTTTGAAGCAAGGTCATAATATTTCCGGGCATCCTTTTTCTTTCCCATATTCTGCAATGCCTTTCCTGTCAGGTAATAGATCTGTGCATTGCGCGGATAGACTTCCCACCGGGCATAATTCTGATTTTCGGGATACTGGTCGGCCATTTGAAAGAATCGGAGCGCATCCGAAAATTTTCCTTCACCCATTTTCTGTTCTCCGGCCAACAGGCAGGCATCCGCATAAATATCGTGCAAATCGTTCACCCCTTCCTGCCGGCTGAAAAAATGGGTAGTGAGATATTCGATTGCCTGATCGAACTCTCCATTGATGATCAACATCCGTATTTCCCGGACAAATGAATCGTACCTTTTTACCGTGGTCCGGTGGTTTTGAACCAGCATTTCCAACCGTTTTGAAACACCGGTTCCGGCACTCTCATAAACCTCATCCAACTCTGTGAACCAACATGCCTCGCTGTTATCCAGGCTGATGGCTTTTTCGTAAGTGGTGATGGCCTTCTGTGTATCTTTTACATGGTATTTGTAGCCCCAGCCAAGGTTCCTGTAAGCCATCGCAAAATCAGGTTTCCGTTCAACGGCTTTCTGCCAGTATTCCATTGCCACATCCTGCTGTTTATCGAAAAGAAGGTTACCCATGTAATAATACGTATTTGCTGCTTCAGGCAAATATTCCATCGCTTTTTTATATACATCAACTGTTTCCAAACGAAAAGGGAAACAATAGTCGATTGGCAGAGAGACCGCCCGGCTGAAATATTCCTTTGCGGTGGATGGTTCGCCTGAAAGATCACTGGTATATCCCAAATAATATTGGATAGTGGGGTAATTCTTCAGCTTTTCATTTGCAGAATGGGCTGCCATTTGCAGGATGTTTTCAGCCTCCTCAGCAAATCCGTTGTTTAAATAATCTACTGCCAGTTCGAGGTATGTCTCAGGCTTATCACGCATCAGCATTTTTAAATCAGAATAGAATTCAGTAGCAATGCTAATTTCTGTTGCCTCAGCAATCCTGTACAATTCATTGGATGCGTATATGTTAATTGGGTCAATAGATAAAACACGGGTAGCCAGTTCTTTTGCCTGTTCATTATCTCCCAGTTTCCTTACAATGGTTGTTTTCAGGTTGAGTGCATTCAGGTTCATGGCATTGCCAATCAGCGACTGATTTAGTTCGTCAAGTGCCTGCTCAAATTTTTTTTCCTTTACTGAAATCTGTGCCAGTAGAAAAGTTGCAGGCGACATGAAATGATAGTCCCAGGCTGCCCGGTAAAGGGTATCGATTGCAGCTTTATAGTTCCCCTGTTCTTTTAAAATCAGGCCCAGATTGTATAAAGCTTCACAATCACGCGGGCGGGTGTAATCCTTCGTCAACCGTTTGATTGCTTTTCGCAGGTACACAGACGCTTTATCATAGTCGCCCCTTTCCCGGTAATAAATCCCCATTTGGGTGTTGCACCGGATATCAAAAGGATCGCGGCGAAGAGCTTCCTCAAAATAATCCAACGGATTGACAAAAGCGTTGTGAAACTGCACATTCCGGAGACCTGTCAGGTACAATTCTTCGTTTGTCTTGATTTCAGCCGGTTTTAGCGGAGGTTTCACTGTTTCGGGCAGCGGTTTTAAAGTATCCTTTTTAACCGGCTGGTACGAGATGATTTCTTTGCCTTCGGCATCAGAAAGCATAAGCTTTACTTTGGTTTCATCGCGGACATTAACCGGTAGTTTTGTTTCTGCCCTGAATGGTTTATCAGGCGCAATGGTTGTTTCTTTTTTATACAGGATTTCACCGCTCTCATCTATAAGTGTAATGGTTGTATTGCTGATCAATTCAGTGGTATTTGCAGCAATCATTACATTGTTGTCCGGTTTAAATTCCATGTTCAGACTGGCTCTCCGATTGCCTGCTTTGGCCCCTCCCATGTTGTGCAAGCCATACCAGTACTTGGTGAATGTTTTTACTTCGTACGGGTTTAACCAGCTGTAATCGGGCTGATTGTCGGAATAGGCCCCCACCATGAGTTCAAGGTAGGCTCCGTCGCTCTCCGTGAGTATTTCCGAATCCCATTTTTTGCCGTAAGCACCTGGTCCCCACAAAAAGAATTTTCCTCCTTTTACAATGTTGGGATTGCCAACCAGCATGGTTCCCGCATCCTTCCCATGATCATATCCAGCAATAAAGCCGTCTTTCAGGTCGTACACAAAAATGGAAATCAGGTCATCATTGTTTTTCCACCAGCTGGCATCTATCCCGTTTTTGTAATGCTCCCTGCCATTGTATGCTTCATGGGTCACCGGCCAGTGACAAAAGCTGTTTTTGGCGTGCATTACCCCAAAGTCGGTACTTTCCGGGAAAATGATCTGGTAATCCTTATTGGCGTGTGTAGCCACGTTCGACCAGTACAGAAATGAGTTTTTGTTTTGGGTTGAATTGATGATCCTGCCTGAAATTTCCATGTACGATTTTCCGGGATACAGAGTGACCCCGATGGCCCAGCGCATACGATGCCGGAATTCGGTTTCACCCACCCAGATGGTTTTGCTCCCGTCGCTGTTTTCAACCAGTTTATAATCGACCGGCATTTGTGAGGTAATCCGGTGATGGTGAAAAGTATTCCACTCAACGCCGCCTGAAATCCATGCCCCCGGCATCCCGATATTCGCCGGTTTGATGACATGCTGGTGGTAAAAAATATCGTAATTGCTGGTTTTGTCGACAGCATATAAAATCCTGCCTCCCAGTTCGGGCAGAATACAAACTCTTACATACTCATTTTCAAGATACAGCGCTTTGTATTCTTTTATAACCCGTTCGTTGGTGATATTATCATCCATCGCATAAGGGTAGATGGCCCTTTTAGCCCGCTGATAAGCAAAATTCCGCATAAAACCAGGCGACTTTTCTGGTTCACCAACCATATAGGTGGGCAGTTTTAACGGCTCTTCCCAAATCTTAACTGTTCCCTGTCCAAAAACTTTGCTGCTGATTGAAAAAACAATCATTATTAATATCAAGGTGATTATCAGTCGTTTCATCGAAGCTTCGGTATATATTTTGATAAATTCATGTTATTCTTCATAAGACTGAATTTCCGGATGTTGGTTACTCATTTCTATCTCCCTGTTTTTATTGAAAAGACAACCGCATCATTTTTTCTGATCATCGCAATTACTTTACCTGTCTTCCTGTCGACCGAAGGCATTTCACCGTAATAACATTCTCCAACTTCCCAACCTGCCCCCAAAGAAAGTTCTGTTTTTGAACTTTTCGGTTCATAATTAATTGCCACGATGATCCGTGTATGTTCATCAACTTTATGCTCAGTCAATCCGATCATGTGATTGTTTCCCGTCACAGCTTTACCCGATGGAATATCTTCCCTAATACGTTTGTATATCTGATAATAAGGTTCTGCGTCTTTCTTATTAAATGCGCCGACTACATTAAATAATGATTTCTCAATTGGATAATTCAGAAAATAAACTTTCCCTTTGCCGTAATTAGAAACTGTAAAAGCCGGATTGCCATTTTGATCAGTACCAAGTACCTGAGCAGTAACTACCTTCAAATTAAGTTTAAAAGAAGGAGGCATCTGGATTTTAATTTGATCACTGGTGTTAACTCCCTTTATTGTAACAAGATCATTTATGATATTCATTTCCCTGGTCTGCACCTGTAATCCGGTAATGTCATTAAACGACCGTAAAAGTCCGTTTCCGACCGATATGTATAGGGTTGCCCCATCTTTAACCTTCTTCAGCAAATCATCAAACCTTTCCTGGTTCATAAACCTGGAAAAAACTGTATTGCCTGACAAACCCGGGAGGAAGTAAACTTTGGAGTCTTTTATCGGCTGAGTGCTGGTTTGAAATTCAATATCAATTCCTGCCTGTTTTGCCATTAAAAATGTACCAAAGGCAGTTTGCCATGAATCCGGGTCCATGGGCAGGATACATACCGCGTCAATAATGCGTCCCGGAAGTTTCTTGTATGGAAACTTTTCCAAAAAATTATTAAAATTATGCAGTTCATTGACGATGGGCTTAGAAGTATAATCAGGGAAAAACAACCCCAGTTCCCCTTCCAGTGCAACCCAGTCATAAGGTGCGTGTTTAAGATGCGTTTGTTCAAAAGCACACCACCACATGAAACCCTTGCAATCGTGTGCCCACAGGGAGAAAAGACTGTTCCGGGCATAATCGGTCGTAATTTCAGGACTGCCCTGCATAGGGCCAAATGTCCCCGTCTCTTCCAGGAAACAGGGTTTACCTCCTATGTCCTGCCACATAACCGTATTTGCTGTGGGATGCAAAACGGTCCGGATGGTATTGATTGGTTCTTTGTCGCTTCCGTAGGTTGGGGAAGGATAAGCATGTGTACATAAAACATCTGTCACTTCTGCCTGATCTTCGATTGTCCAGATACCTTCCGTTTTCAGACTGTGCATACCCGAAACAACCAATCTGCTCTTATCCTCCGATTTAATGGCATTGGTTATTGCTGAAATCCAGTTCCATGCTGTTGCTTGCAATGTGACTGCCTCCATGGAATTGCATTCATTCCCCAAATCCCATGCTATTATTACAGGACTATTTTTGAAGCGTGAAACAAAATACTTTACAAAACGAACTTCCCACATAATTGCATCAGGGTCTGAGAGAATTTTCTTCCCTTCCAATGCAGGAGGCACAAATAATCTTCCGCTCATCCATCCTGTTATCAGGCCAACAATCAGCTTTATGTCGTATTTTTCTGCAATCCTTGTCATTTCCTCAAAGTGCAGGATAGCTTCATGGCTTACCCCTGCCTTGCCTTCTGCATCATCCGTCAATGGTTTTTCTCCCCAACGGTATTCTACCGGGGAACCTCCTCCTCCCCGGAGTAGGCTTATTGGCTGAAAATCGGACCACAAAGGGAAAACCCTTAAATATTTTATGCCATTATCCGAAAGTATTTTAAAATCCTTCTCAACAATATCCGTGCGCCAGTCCGACCACATCGCTGTTCCAGCATGGGAAGCCCAGTAATTGGCCCCCAAAATAAAGGTACCCGACTCCAAAAATGATCCGGAAGTGTTGCTGGGTTCAGATTTCGTCTGTGAATTCTGGGAATAACCACCAAATACCGCAACCATCCCGATCAGTGCAAGTGTAAAAATTGTTTTTTTAGCCATTTTTTTCATCATCTATATAAGCTTTTCAGAAGAATCAGTTTGGCACCATTTAAAAATACCTTGCATTTCAGCACTAACTACATACAAAATAAATTCTTTGTATCGATAAAATCAGCTTATTTTGTTATGCAAAACCTTTGCAAAATTTTGTACAGGCAATGGATTTAAAAGAAAGGGAGCATATTAACCTTTGTTTAAAAGAGATTAACCAAAAACTGAATTGGAAGGAGTACAAGCTCTGGACCAATTCTGATTATGTAAATCTCTCTTTAAAAATCAGTGAGGAAACAGGTATTGCTATCAGCCCGCATACTTTAAAAAGGCTTTGTGGAAAACTTGCATATAAATTCGATTACAATCCGCAATCGGCTTCAAAGAATGCCCTCGCAAAATTTGCCGGATACCGGGATTGGGATGACTTCCTGTCGAAGCACAAAGATGCGGAGAATGAAAAACAGGATTCTTTCAAGCCTGTTAAAAAGAGAAACAGAACCATTATTTATTTAGCAGCACTCGTGATACTGTTAATCACAGGAATCTTATTATTCAGAGTTGTAAACATGAACGGAAAATCATTTTCCCTCAGAAAAACTGATTTCATTTTTACGGTCCTGGACTCTGCCGGCATTGTTCCTCACAGTGTGAAGGTGATCTATGACATTTCACAAGTAAAGTCTGATGATGTATTTGTTGATTTTAATTTTACCCATCCGGTACTTGGCCCAATGATCAAAAAATTGGACCGGTCACATAATCAACTGATTTTCACTTACCAGATTCCCGGAATTTACAGAATTAATCTTATACACAAAGGGAAAGTCCTCGCAAGCAAGAAAGCAATTGCTTTAACAAAAGAGTGGGTTTCATATTTCATACCGGAGAGCAATATAAATCACCTTTGGATGGATAATATAGTAGGATCAGACACCGGTAGCAGGCAA
>CAYNBE010000070.1:0-15240 GCA_964395045.1 uncultured Prolixibacteraceae bacterium
AATGAAAGTACCAATAATCAGAGAATTAACGACTCCTAACTGCAAGTTGGGTTAATTAATTTGTGTAAAATAAGATGACAGAGAGAGATTTGCTCGTTAATAAACCATTACCGGTAAAGAATTTAAATCTTGAAACTTGTCTGTTTTCAGATTTACGAAAATCATTATGCCCTGTAGTGCACATATTCTACCCGGCAAAATTAAAATACAATATGGCATATAGAGATGGCAATTCATTTTCGGTTGGTACAATACTGGCTCTTTCGTTTTAAGTTCTCCCTTTTTCATACTTTTGGCCAAAATATCGGAATATGACTCCATATCTGCAGGCTGAGAATCTGATGAAGCGTTACGGTGACCTCTTGCTTTTTGAAAATATCTCCTTCACCATCGGCAAAGATCAGAAAGTTGGCCTGATTGCCCGGAACGGTGCCGGCAAAACCACCCTTTTTGATCTCCTGGCCGGTATCGACAGCCCCGATGCAGGAACCATTACCTGGACCAGGGATATTACGTTTGGATACCTCGGACAGAATCCCAACCTGAATCCTGATCACTCGGTGATGGAAGAAATCTTCAGCTCGGAAAACGAACGGATGGAAATTCTCAGGGCTTATGAAACAGCATTGCTCAGGCATGATTCCGAAAAAATCACTTCCTTATCGTCTCTGATGGACCAACTGAATATCTGGGATATAGAGGTGGAGATTAAACAGATACTGACACGGCTGAAGATTCCAGATCTGGAGACAAAAGTAGGGGTACTTTCCGGGGGGCAGCAAAAAAGGCTGGGACTTGCCAAGGTACTGATCGGGAAACCCGATTTTCTGCTTCTGGATGAACCAACAAACCACCTGGACCTTTCGATGATCGAATGGCTTGAAAATTATCTGATCAGGTCAAAATCCACTTTATTGATGATCACCCACGACCGCTATTTCCTCGACCGGGTGTGCGACGAAATACTGGAGATTGACAACAGCGAAGTTTTCAGATACCGTGGGAATTACAGCTATTTCCTCGAAAAAAGGGAAGAAAGGATCCTTTCGTTGCAGTCAGGAATTGCCAGGGCACAGAACTTACTGAGAAAGGAAACCGAATGGATGCGAAGAATGCCACAGGCCCGTTCTCACAAGGCACGTTACAGGATTGGTGCCTTTTTTGACCTTCAGGAGAGGGCAAAAGAGAGGGTTTCAGACAGGGTTGCGGATTTGGATGTTCCAAATGCCCGCTTAGGGAAAAAGATTATGGAAATACATAATCTTTCCAAATCGTATGGAAAGCAAAAGCTAATCCATGATTTCAACTACACTTTTTCAAGATATGAAAAGGTGGGAATAGCAGGTGACAACGGAACGGGCAAGACCACATTTCTTGAACTGATCACCGGGAGGATCAAAGCCGACACCGGAAAGATCGAAGTGGGTCAGACAGTTCGCTTCGGGTATTACAGGCAGGATGGAATATCTTTCAATCCCGGGGATAAAGTGCTGGATGCGGTGAATAAAATCGCAGAGAGCTTTATACGGGAGGACGGGACCGTGCGCAGTGCACCCCAGATGCTCACCCGTTTTCTGTTTCCACCGTCCCAGCAATACGACTATATTGAAAAACTGAGTGGCGGTGAAAAAAGAAGACTCTATCTATGCTCTGTCCTGATGCAGAATCCTAATTTCCTGATCCTGGATGAGCCTACCAACGACCTGGATATTCTGACACTGAACGTTCTGGAAGAATATCTTCAGTCTTTTGAAGGGTGTGTTGTAATCGTTTCACACGACAGGTTCTTTATGGACAAGATTGTGGACCATCTTTTTGTATTTGAGGGAGATGGTAAAATCCGGGATTTCCCGGGAAATTACACCCAGTACCGAAACAGTATGGATACTGAAGAACAACCTGTCAAATCCATAAAGAAAGAAATCACTGTTCGGGTAAAAGAAAAACCTGCGATGGGAGGTAAAACCAAACTTACATTCAAAGAGAAGCGGGAACTGGAACAACTTGAAAAAGAGATATTTCAGTTTGAGCAGGAAAAGAGGAGGCTGGAGAACTTATTGAATTCGGGTGCACTTGGCCATGAGGAGTTGTTTAAAGCATCTTTGGAGATAGGCGAACTTTCCGCAATACTTGAAAAAAAAGAAATGCGTTGGCTGTTACTGAGTGAGGCAGAGGAATAAAAAATCCCGCAGTTTTCGCTGTTTACCCGGTAGGTGAATTGCATCTCCGGTGATCATTCATGGAAACTGCGGGATTTCAACCCGGAAATTAAATCCCGGTCACCCCAATGTATATCCTTCGCGGTAAGTGTAGTGCAGCAATGCAGTGGCGGCGCCGTCGGCATCATCGACAAACGATTCACTGGCCGGATCCCACTTGATGGTTTTTTTCAGTTCACAGGCGATGTTTCCAAGTGTACACATGGTACAACTCCTGTGTCCGATTTCAACAGGCACCACCGGATCAATCCGCTGCCTGACGGCTTCGATGAAATTGACCTGATGTGGAATTTTCGTCTCATACGGCACATTATCGGGTTTTTCCTCTTTTGCAGGAATCCATTCCGGTGTCGAGGCGTTGAAATATCCACGTGACACTTCAATCCAGCCGTTTTCTCCGATAAATTTCACCCCTTTTGTACGTTTTTCGTCGAATGGTTCGGAGGTCATTACCGTACCACTGTCGTAAACATACTGTATAAACTCGGTTCCGTCACCAATGGGTGAAATCTCTACCGGTCCGCTGTTGTCCTTTCCAAGCCCCCATTGCACGATATCAAACATGTGTGCTCCCCAGTCTGTGGTAAAGCCACCGCCCATTTCCTTGTACCAGCGCCAACCTCCCCAAATCTTTTCATCGGTGTCGGGATCAAGGGTAATCGGCGGGTTTAACTCGTTGTTAAAATGGATATCCGCAGTCAGCGGCCCCAGCCAGAGGTCCCAGTTCAGATCAGAGGGCAGAACTTCTTCCGGAAGGTCGTATGGTTTCGGAGGCGCTCCCACGTATGCATGAACCTTTGTGATTTTACCGAGCTTGCCATCCTGTACCAGTTTCACGGCGTGCTGAAAATTGGGATCGGACCTCTGCTGGCTTCCAACTGCGAGTATCCTGTTGTTTTCACGTACCGCTTTGCGAAGTTCCTGCCCTTCGCGAATGGTAAATGTGAGCGGCTTTTCGAGGTATACATCCTTTCCGGCTTTCACTGCTGCAATGGCAATGATGGCATGGTAATGATCGGGAGTGGCTATGACCACTGCATCAATATCATTTCTCGCCAGCAAATCCTGGTATCTTTCATAGGTCTGTACCTCAACCTGTTCCCCCTTTTCCGCGTAATGAGCTGTCACCCGTTTTACAAAGCGCCTGCATTTGATACCGTACACATCGGAACCTGCCATCACCCGGACCCCGGGAATCTGCATAAACCCATTCAGTAGAAACATCGATTGCCGGCCCAATCCGATGAATCCCAAGCGTAAATCTTTACTCTCCGTAGCTTTGGGTTTGCAGGAATCCAATCCCGGCAACAATGCAATTCCTGCGACTCCTGCAACTGCTGTCTCCAGGAATCGCCGCCTGGATATCCGGCTGAATAATTTTTTTTCCATTGGTTTGTTTTTATAAATAATTATAAACTGATGACCCCATCATTATTCCCCGAAAATAAAACTTCGACTATTTACTTATGATATCCATCCGGAAAAGTATCTGATGGATATAAGGGATATAACCTCACTTTTTTATTTGTCCCCGAAATTGTTATATTTTTGACAAACAGACATATAAAAATATTCCGAAAGAATAATTCAGATAGGTGCTAAATAACGAATTCTTTTAAATCTTTCCAACCAAGTATACAAATTCCTGGTTCCAAACTAAGTTGTTCCGCCGCAGGCCCCGAAAACATGTTATATAACATGTTTTGTGACGATTTCTTTCATTCCGTGTGCGTACACGGAATTGAAATAACCATTAATTTTGATGCACCTCCCCTTCGGGGGTATTCCGGATTCAAATCTCCCGGCATGCAGGCTTTTAAACAAATAAGGATTAAAGACATCGCCGACCGGTGCCATGTTTCACCGGGGACCGTTGACAGGGTACTGCACAACCGGGGAGAAGTATCAGCCGAGACCAGGGTGAAGGTACTTAAAGTGGTTGATGAGCTGAATTACAGTCCCAATTTGATAGCGAGCACCCTTGCATCCAAAAAGGCACATCTTTTCGCAGCGCTTTTACCGACACCCCTTTCCAGGGAAAGTTACTGGGCAGGGCCTGCGGCGGGGGTCAGGATGAGGGCATCAGAATTGCAGCATTATGGGCTGCACCTTGAAATTATCCAGTTTGACCAGTTTTCGCCGGCCGATTTTACTGAAAAGACAAAGCTTATTCTTTCACTCAATCCTGACGGCGTTGTTTTTGCCCCATTTTTCATCAGGGAATCGCATCACTTCACCGGACAACTGAGAGAAAAAAGAATCCCTTTTGTGTTTATCGATTCCGATATCAAAGGTCAGGGACAACTTGCCTATGTAGGGCAAAATTCCTTCAGGTGCGGTTATTTATCTGGCAAACTGATGTCGATGATGACGCCCGGGGGCGGACTTCTGCAGGTAATCCATTTCGGGAAAGAGATGGATAATCAGAATCACCTGATTCAAAGAGAAAAAGGATTTTACAACTGGTTTAAGAAACACGAACCTGGAAGGAAAATCAAGACTTTGGAGATTGCAGCAACAGGATGTGCCGATGATATTTGTGACATCATTTCAGGGTTAACAGATCAAAAACCCCTGGGCATTTTTGTAACCAACTCAAAGGTGTATCTTGCAGCAGGAGCGATTGAAAAATCGCATTTTCCAAACATCCGGCTGATCGGACATGATCTGCTGAAAGAGAACATCCGGTATCTCCGGAAGGGAATTGTCGATTGTCTCATTTGCCAGAGGCCTGAAGAACAGGGGTACAGCTCGGTGGACAAACTTTTCCGTTCAATTATTCAGAAAGCAGCTGTAAAACAGCATTATTATACCCCGATTGATATCGTCGTTAAGGAAAATTTAGCTTATTATCAGGAACTTAAATTTTAATATATGAAATCACTGTCATTTGATGATTTAAAAGGGAAAGTATGTGTCATCACCGGAGGTGCGGGTGTTTTGGGAACAACGATGGTCAGGGCGATGGCATCTGTGGGTATGAAAGTGGCAATTGCCGACATCAACAAGGAGGTTGCCGAAAAAGTGGCATCGGAGATTGCAGAAGAAACCGCGGCAACAGTGATTGGTGTGGAGGCCAATGTCCTGGACAGGGAATCGCTTGAACAGGCAAAGGCTGAAATCAATGAGAGACTGGGCAACATTGACGTACTCGTCAACGGGGCCGGAGGAAACAGCCCCATGGCCACCACCCGGGTGGAACAGATGGAGGAAAAAGACATTGACAATCCGGGGGATACATTTTATGGTCTTCAGATGGAAGGATTCGACAAGGTTTATGCTCTAAATTTTAAAGGAACCCTTCTTCCGACCATGGTTTTCACCACCGATATGCTGAAAAATAAAAAGGGCGTGATCCTGAATATCTCATCCATGAATTCGTTCAAACCGCTGACCAAAATTCCGGCTTATTCAGCAGCCAAGGCTTCGGTAAACAACTTCACCGAATGGCTTGCGGTGCACCTTGCAAAAGTCGGTATCCGTGTAAATGCCATTGCTCCCGGGTTCTTCATTACCAAACAGAACCGTTTTCTGGTTCTCGACGAGAAATCAGGAGGATACTCGGCTCGCGGACAGAAAATTGTAAACAACACCCCGATGGGCAAATTCGGTGAGCCGGAAGACCTTCAGGGGGCTACTCTTTTTCTTATTTCAGATATCTCAGCCTTCATAACCGGTATTGTTCTTCCGGTAGATGGAGGATACAGTGCCTTTGGGGGTGTTTAGAAATCTTCATAAGGAAGAATTTTTTAATTGAATCGAATTAAAATCGCTCGAATATGAAAAGAAGAGAATTTTTTACAACTACAGGTGCCGTGGTCGCCGGTTCCATTCTGGCAAACCCGCTGGGTGCCACTGTAACAGGTGCACCAAAACGTCGGCTCGCAATGGTAGGAACGGGAGGCCGAGGTTCCGGATTCTGGGGAAAAAGGATCGTTGAAGAATACGGTGATATCGTGGAATTTATCGGTCTGTGCGACATAAATCCGGGAAGGGTGCAATGGGCCAGGGGGTATATCGGGGTAAGCTGTCCTGTTTTCACCGATTTTGATGAAATGATGAAAAAGGCCAAACCCGATTTGCTGATTGTAACAACTGTCGATGCCACACATGACAAATTCATCATCAAAGGGTTGGAGGCAGGTTGTGATGTTCTCACAGAAAAACCGATGACTACCGATGAATTCAAGTGCAAAGCCATTCTCGATGCTGAAAAACGAACTGGAAAGAAAATAATCGTTGGGTTCAACTACAGGTATGGTACGCAGTTTTCGAAACTGAAAGAACTCCTGGCTGCGAAACGTGTCGGGGAAATTACCTCAGTTGATTTTCACTGGTATCTGAACACTTACCACGGAGCCGATTATTTCAGACGTTGGCACGGTCACCGCGATAAAAGCGGGACATTGCTTTGCCACAAAGCCACACACCACTTTGATCTCCTGAACTGGTGGATCGATAGCGACCCGGTAGAAGTTCACGCATACGGTTCACTCGATTTTTACGGTAAAAACAACAGCTTCAGAGGTCCGAACTGCCGTTCGTGCGGGTACAAGGAAAAATGCAAATTCTTCTGGGATATCACAAAAAACAAAGAGTACATGGACATGTACGTTGCAAATGAAAAATACGATGGTTATATCCGCGACAATTGTCTCTGGAGGGAAAGCATCGATATCTTCGACAAAATGGCAGTTCAGATAAAATATGCCAACAATGTGCAGGTAAGCTATTCGCTGACAACATATTCACCTTATGAAGGGCTTACCATCGCTTTCAACGGACGAAACGGAAGGATTGACTCCTGGGAAGGTCTTCCCTGGCGGCAGAAAGAGATGGAAGATCAGGCAAAACTTCACGAAAGGGAGATGAGCCAGAAGAAAACAGAACCTGAAAAGTACGATGAAATTATCGTATCGGATAACTTTGGACAGTCGGAACTGGTGAAAGTTCCTGTGGCAAAGGCAGGGCACGGGGGCGGTGATTCAAGGCTCCAGGACAAAATTTTCAGGAATCCTGGCATGGAAGATCCGTACAAACATGCCGCAGGTTCGCGCGACGGCGCCATGTCGGTGCTGATCGGGATTGCAGCCAGGAAATCGATCGATGAAAAACGCCCTGTCAGAATTGAAGAACTCACCGAACTTATCCCCCATCCCACACGGGGAGCATCATAAAAACAAAATGAATCAAAAATATTAACGAAATGAGTTTACAGCTTAAAAAGAATTTCAAATATGCGCTGGTGGTACCAACCAGCATGGGAGTGCGGATAACCCCGGTGAACGGACAACCGGTTCACAGCAGTACCCTTTTTGAAATGCAGGCTACCAGTGCCGAGACCAATGTGGCCAGCATCTCCTCATACCTCGGCCTGCCGGTGAAGGTTCTGACCACCTTTGTTAAAGACAGCCCGGTTGCCCAGTTTATTAAAAACAACCTCCGTAGCCGGAATATGGAATTTGAAGGAGTGGAAGTTCCGCAGGGAGGACCTTGGGGCTACCGCCACCAGTTCAACATTGCCGACAGCGGATTCGGCACCCGGGGCCCGCGGGTTCAAAACGACAGAGCCGGTGAAGTCGGCAGGACCCTGAATGTAAAAGACTTCGACCTCGACCGCATCTTCGGTTCTGAGGGGGTCCAGATTGTACACCTCTCCGGACTGATCGCTGCCCTGTCGCCCGATACCAGCAATTTCTGCCTTGAACTTGCCCGTCATGCAAAAAAATATGGAACCCTCATTTCCTTTGACCTGAATTACAGGGCATCATTCTGGAAAGGAAGAGAACAGGAACTCAGAAGTATATTCTCCGAAATTGCTTCTGTCGCTGATATCCTGATCGGCAACGAAGAAGACTTCCAGCTCTGTCTCGGAATCGAAGGTCCGGAAGCAGGTGGTAGGGAAATCACTTCAGGTATTGACGGCTTTAAGGAGATGATAGGCAGGGTGAAAAAAAGATTTCCCAACGCTTCGGTTTTCGCAACAACCCTGCGACAGGTCGTCAGCGCCAACGAGCACCTGTGGGGAGCCATCATGCTTGAAGGAGAAAACTGGCACGTGATTGAACCACGCAGAATCAATGTTCTTGACCGTATCGGAGGAGGTGACGGATTTGTCGGGGGCCTGCTGTATGCCATTCTGAAAGGTTGGGAACCCGAAAAATGGCCGCAGTTCGGATGGGCCACCGGCGCACTGGCCACCACCTTCCTGACCGACTATGCCCAGCCAGCCGATGAAGAAATGGTATGGAGCATCTGGAAAGGAAACGCCAGAGTTAAAAGATAGTAGGCTGTTTGCGGGGAAAGTGAAAAGCGGCAGTATATAGTATGCAGTATGCAGGACGGTGGACGCAGGATGAAATACGCAGAACGCAGTATGCAATAAAATGTGAACAGTAGACACTATTGGCCAGGAAATAAACAACAGGGTGGTAATAGAAATATTAGTTTATAGTTGCCCATAGCTGACAATTATAACCGTTTTAATTCATTTAAAACCTCTTATTTCAGAACATTAACATGGAATTTGGATTTAAGAGTCTCAAGGTTTACAAGATGGCGTTTAAGGCTGCGTGCGAAATTTACAGGCTTTCCAGTACTTTTCCAAAAGAAGAATTATACTCTTTAACTGATCAGATCAGAAGATCCTCACGGTCTGTTTGTACCTGTATCGGTGAAGGGTATAGAAAAAGAAGATACCCGAAGTATTTCTCACTGAAGATGTCTGATGCTGATGGTGAATGTACCGAAACGATTATTTGGCTGGATTTTTCACTTTCATGTGGATATATTGCAGAAAATGACCAAAGAAATATGAATGAAACATATCAAGAAATTGGGAAAATGCTTTCAGGCATGGCCGAACATCCTGAAAAATTCTTCCCAAAACCAAAGATGAATGGATATCATATTGAATAGAATTTCTCATAATATGGATTTCATTACTGCCGCTGCCTACTGCCGCTGCCTACACCCGCTAACTGGAATATAAAACTTATTTAAAAGAACTGATCAAATGATATACTTCGAAAAAGGTTCCAAACAATCAGACCTCAGCGCAACTGATTTGAGAAACGGTTTAACTGAGGCATTAACAAAGATGGGCTCCAAACAAAAAATATTAGCCATTCCCCCCGACTATACACGGTTGCCCAGCAGGGCGGGTGAGCTTACGGAAATGGCATGGGAATATTTCGGTGACAAACTGACCGATATCCTGCCGGCCCTCGGAACACATTCTCCAATGACGGAAAATCAGATTACGCATATGTTCGGAAAAACTCCGTTAAAGCTGTTCAGGGAACACGACTGGCGAAACGATGTGGTAACTCTCGGAGTGGTCCCCGGCGAATATGTCAGGGAGGTTTCGGGAGGAGTGGTGGAATATCCCTGGCCTGCTCAGGTGAACAAACTCCTTACAACGGGGGGATTCGACCTGATCCTGTCCCTGGGGCAGGTCGTTCCCCATGAAGTGGTTGGAATGGCAAACTACAACAAGAACATTTTTGTCGGAACCGGCGGGGCCGAAGGAATCAACAAAAGCCATTTTATCGGGGCTGCTTATGGAATGGAGAAGATGATGGGAAGGGCTGATACTCCGGTCAGAAAGATTTTCAATTATGCTTCAACACATTTCGCATCCCATCTTCCTATCGTGTATATCCAAACAGTGGTGGGTGTGAACCAGCAAGGGAAGCTTCAGACGTACGGATTGTTTATCGGCGATGACTTTGAAGTCTTTGATAAAGCCGCTGCATTGAGCCTTGAAGTGAACTTTGAAATGGTTGAGAAACCCCTGCAAAAAGTAGTAGTCTGGCTTGATCCTGGTGAATTCAAAAGCACCTGGCTTGGGAATAAAAGCATTTACAGGACGCGGATGGCACTTGCCGATAATGGGGAGCTGATTGTATTGGCGCCGGCTTTAAAAGAGTTCGGAGAGGACAAGGAGATCGACAGGCTGATCCGAAAGTACGGATATTCAGGCACTCCGGCTACTCTGAAAGCCACTGCTGATAACGTCGATTTGCAGAACAACCTGAGTGCAGCTGCCCACCTTATTCACGGATCTTCTGAAGGCCGGTTCTCGATCACCTATTGTCCGGGCAAAAATCCCGGAAATCTGACCAGGGAAGAAATAGAAAGTGTTGGGTTTAAATGGGCCGATTACGACAAAATGATTGCCAGTTACAATCCGGACCAGTTAAAAGACGGGTACAACACCCTTCCCAACGGGGAAGAGATTTTTTTTATTTCCAACCCGGCCCTTGGTTTGTGGGCATACCGGGAAAGGTTTAAATAAGCAACTGGTATAATGGAATGCCGGAGTAAGATGCAGCCAGCTAAAAGTATCAGGAACGTATGACAAATGATATTCACGGGATGGCATCGGGCAATCGGACGATCCGATGGGGAATCATCGGAGCCGGCGATGTAACTGAAGTGAAAAGCGGACCTGCCTTTCAGAAGGCTTGTCATTCCTCACTGGTCGCGGTGATGCGCCGCAACGGACTGAAAGCCGAAGATTATGCGAAAAGACATGGTGTTCCCAGGTGGTATACTTCGGCCGATATGCTGATCAGCGATCCCGAAGTAAATGCGGTGTATGTTGCCACTCCCCCGTCGACACATTCAATCTACGCCATAAGGGCCATGAAGGCAGGAAAACCGGTCTATGTCGAAAAACCAATGGGAACCAGTTACAATGAGTGTCTTGAGATGTTGAGGGTTTCGGAAGAGACCGGGATGCCCATTTTCGTTGCATATTACAGAAGGACACTTCCGGCTTTTCTGAAGGTAAAGGATCTGGTCGATGAAGGCGAAATCGGTAAAGTATTGACCGTGAATATACGTTTGTTCAAACAGCCACAGGAAAAAGGACAAAGCAGGGAGGGAATGAACTGGCGGGTTGATCCTTCCATAGCGGGTGCGGGTCATTTTTATGATCTGGCATCTCACCAGCTTGATTACCTGGATTTTCTTTTCGGACAAATCAGAGAGGTGCATGGAATAGCGGTCAACCGTTCGGGACTTTACACTCCGGAGGACACCGTAACAGCTGTTTTCAGTTTTGAAAACGGAATCACCGGTACCGGCAATTGGTGTTTCACCGCAGCCAAAACGGCTGAAACCGATGTCATCGAAATTATTGGAGAAAACGGGCTGATCACACTTCCCTGTTTCACTCACGGGGAAGTGTCTATGGTCAACAGGAACGGAGTCCACAGATTCCGTTTCACCAATCCTGAAAATATCCAGTTAAACCTGATTCAGGAGGTGGTCGACACCTTGCTGGGAAAACGAACCTGTGCCAGCACCGGAATCACGGCTGCCAGGACAAACCGGATACTGGAAGAAATTGTCAGGAATTATTATTCAGATAAATATAAAAATCTTACATGACGTTTGTTACATTCTTCAATATAAAGTAGAAATTTAACAAAATGAAGATCATCATCGACGATAAAATTCCTTACATCAAAGGAGCACTGGAACCGTTTGCCAACGTGGTTTATTTGCCTGGAAAACTTACTACACCGGACATTGTCAGGGACGCTGATGCATTGATCACCCGTACAAGGACGATATGCAACGAACAGCTTCTGGCTGGTTCATCTGTCAAATTTATAGCTACGGCTACCATTGGGTACGATCATATCGACACGGAATACTGCCGGGAAGCAGGAATTGCCTGGACCAATGCCCCCGGCTGCAACGCAGGCAGC
Organism: uncultured Prolixibacteraceae bacterium; assembly: GCA_964395045.1. Classification (GTDB taxonomy): domain Bacteria; phylum Bacteroidota; class Bacteroidia; order Bacteroidales; family Prolixibacteraceae; genus UBA1413. Next base: position 11,942 of record CAYNBE010000070.1, read on the forward strand.
GTCGGGCAATACATTGCAGCAGCTCTTTTTACATGGGCGTTAAGAAAAAAGGTAAAACTGAGGGGAAAAACAATCGGGATTGTGGGGGTTGGAAATGTTGGGTCGAAAGTGGCCCAGTTCTGTGAAATCATAGGAATGAAGGTTTTATTGAACGATCCCCCGAGGGAGCGAAACGAAAAGAGTACTTGTTTCACTTCCCTGGAACATATCATTAGGGAGGCCGATATCATTACCCTGCACGTACCACTGAACCTGGAGGGTGAAGATGCCACGTACCATCTCGCAGGTGAACCCTTCTTTTCCTCATTACGGAGAAATCCGTTGCTCATCAACTCTTGTCGCGGTGAAGTAGTTGATACATATTCTGTTATGAAAGCTATTAAAAAAAATACTTTAAGTGGCTATATTACCGATTGTTGGGAAAACGAACCGGATATTAACCTGGAACTGATGGGAATGACTGATATCGCCACGCCGCATATTGCAGGTTATTCAAGGGATGGAAAGGCCAACGGCACAATGATGAGCGTTCAGGCGGTGAGCCGGTTTTTTGGCCTGGGACTGGACAACTGGAAGCCTTCGGGAGTGGAAATACCTTTAAATCCCGTCATTGAACTGGATGGCACAAACAGGGAGGAAGAATCTATCCTGGCAGATGCAGTGCTGCATACTTACGACATCGAAGCGGATGACCAGGCTTTACGCAATTCCCCTGCCCTATTCGAAAAATTAAGGGGCGATTATCCGGTGAGAAGAGAATTTTCATCATACACCTTGAATTACAGAAATGTACCTGACAAAACAATTGAAAAACTCAAACAAATTGGATTTAGAACTATGTTAAATATTTGAACATGAAAAAGTTAGCCGACATTGGATTAATAGGTCTTGCCGTCATGGGCGAGAACCTGGTATTGAACATGGAAAGCAAGGGTTTTACCGTTGCCGTTTACAACCGCACTGTTTCAAAGGTGGATGACTTTATTTAAGGGAGGGGGGCCGGCAAGAATTATATTGGCGCCCACAGCAGTGAAGAGCTGGTGGCATCGCTGGAACGCCCCCGGAAAGTAATGATGCTGGTAAAAGCAGGTAAACCGGTGGATGATTTTATTGAACTGCTTCTGCCCCACCTTGAACCGGGTGATATCATTATCGACGGCGGAAATTCCCATTTCCCTGATTCGATCAGGCGAACTCAGTATGTGGAAAGCAAAGGAATGCTTTTCATCGGGACAGGGGTTTCGGGAGGTGAAGAAGGAGCCTTGAAGGGACCGTCCATGATGCCGGGTGGTTCGCCTGCTGCTTGGCCTCATGTAAAACCAATCTTTCAGTCTGTGGCGGCCAAAGTGGAAGATGGTTCACCCTGCTGTGACTGGGTAGGAGAAGGGGGTGCCGGTCACTTTGTTAAAATGGTCCACAACGGAATTGAATACGGTGATATGCAGATTATTAATGAAGCGTATCACATGATGAAAGAGCTCCTGGGAATGGATGCCGATCAGCAGCACGAAGTGTTTAAAAAATGGAACCAGGAAGAACTTGACAGCTATCTGATCGAGATTACGCGCGACATTCTCGCATTTAAAGACAGCGACGGCACACCGATGGTTGAAAAAATCCTGGACACAGCAGGACAAAAAGGAACCGGGAAATGGACCGGAGTTGCCGCCCTTGACCTGGGCATTCCCCTCACGTTGATCGGAGAATCGGTCTTTGCACGCTGTCTTTCAGCACAAAAAGAACTCAGGGTAATGGCATCAAAAGCTATTAAAGGTCCGGTACCGGTTTTTAACGGAAATAAAAACCAGTTTATCGACGACCTCAAAATGGCATTGTACGGGGCTAAAATCATCTCCTATGCACAGGGCTATAACCTGATGATGGAGGCCGCAAAGGAATACAAATGGAACCTGAATTACGGCGGAATTGCCCTGATGTGGAGAGGTGGATGTATCATCAGGTCAGCTTTCCTCGGAGATATTAAAAAAGCCTTCGACAACAATCCGGAATTGCCCAACCTTCTTCTCGATCCCTTCTTCAGGGATAAAGTGGAAGCAGCACAGGAAGGATGGCGGAGAGTATGTGCCACCGCATTGACAAACGGGATCCCCGTACCTGCCCTGACCTCCGCTCTTTGCTATTTTGACGGGTTCCGCAGTGAAAAGCTTCCTGCCAACCTGCTCCAGGCTCAGAGAGATTATTTCGGGGCCCACATGTATGAAAGAACCGATAAACCAAGAGGAGAATTCTACCATACAAACTGGACCGGCAGAGGGGGAGAAACCGCTTCATCCACCTATGTGGTGTGACAAAAAAAGAAACATTTAAAATCGAAAGCGGATTCGGGACACATCACCAATCCGCTTTTTTTCATTCCAAGCAGTTTCAAAACGATTTTCTTTCTAAATTCGTGATATTAACATTATTTCAGGCTGGAATTTCTTATTTTTACCTTTTTATGAAATCAAATGAATTAGGAATGAAATATTCAGTACTCTGTTGCTTGTTAACGGCTGTCCTTTTCTTATCCGGTTGCCGTTCAGGGAAAAAATCAGAAGAAATCAAAAACTATACATATGAGGAGCCATCAACAAAGATGAACTCTGTTCTTGAAGGTAAAGTGGGCAGCTGGATCAGTGAGGGCACTGTTTGTTATGGTCTCGTTGTGGGAATCGATTCAGAGGGAAAGGTAGCCAAAGGCTTACCGGTGAAGGCAAAGGTAGTCACCATTTCATCCGACAGCCTGAAGATGAAGGCACTTGAAAATGTAAGTCTTGCGGAAGTAAAAGGATGTTCCAAAATGGGGATTTCCAAAGGTGAAACCTGGTGGGAAAAAGACGGTGATCTTTTTAAGACACTCGAAGAAGCAACAGCTTATCTTCAGCAGAATGGCTGGATGAAATAATAACTTTACCAGTTTTGATACATTTTGCAAATATCAGGGCAAAAAACCAGGGTATTGTAAGAACAAATCCAGTAGACTGATAAGGGGAGCCATTTAAACAGATACTGGAAATAATTGGCGAAGCTTCAGACTGGCTGGTTCACTTACTGGCTACCTGACAGCAGCCACTTATTCCGGTTTGAAAAACCAGGTAACTGAAAAAGAGTTGACAAGAAAGTTTACCAACATCGTGAATGCAGTCCAAATAAAAATAACTGATAAATGAAATGAGCATGTATAACAATTCACAAACTGAGATGATTATATGTTACATGCGAATTCCCCGCCTGCCCTGCCTACCGGCAGGCAGGCATCTGTTTCAACAAAATGCATTTAATGAACCAAATATTATAAG
>CAYNBE010000071.1:0-14971 GCA_964395045.1 uncultured Prolixibacteraceae bacterium
ACGAAAACACGAGCACCGCATCGGGCTGGATATTCGAAAGCGAATAATTTCCATTTGCATCCGTTACAGTTCCCTGCATTTTCCCTTTCACTGCCACCGTTACTCCGGGAAGCGGTGAACCTTTTGTGTCTGTTACTTTCCCTGTAATACCTCCCTGTTTTGCCGAAGCAGATTCCTGTACCATCTTTCCATCTGCGGGAGTAATCACAATATACCTGTCGCGGATCAGTATGTCCACTTCATTCCTGTCAAACAGCTGCGCCAGAATGTCTTCAATTTTTTCATTTTTCACAGTCAGGTCAACCGTCCGGTAAACATCGACCAGTTCACTGTTGTACAGAAAATAAAACTCGCTTTTATTTTCAATCAAACTCAGAATATCCTTGATCTGGCTGTTCCTGACATCGAGTGAAAGACGCGTCATCTGGGCATAGCTGTTCCCGGAAAAAGCCTGGAGGGCAGTGATCAGAATTACAAAGAATGTGTTTCTCATGTTCCTTAACATTTTGTTTTGTACTGTGAACAGGCAGTACAATGATTTTAGCTTTTTTTTCATACATTTGAACGATTAATGATTAATACTATTAATTGATCGGTCCCCCGTGGACCATCCGGAAGGAAGTGCTGGAACACTTCCTTCCTTCGTTTCATAAGCAGGCATTTACTTCATAGGCATTTTATTTACTTTTTCTTTTTTATGATAATCTTGGCAAGGCTTTTTATTTGTTTGTTTTCATCGATGGTTGCAGGAATGTACCGGATATCAATCGGCGACGATAAGGCAAGCAGTTCCAGCACCTGGTGGAGCGGATTGTTATCGAAGGTGGTGTTGATCCTGTATTTCCTGACTTCCGGATCGTTCACTTCCACATCCACCCCGTACCACCTTTCCAGCATTTCGGCCACCTCCGTCATGGGGGTTTCATCAAACACCAGTTTCCCCTGCTGCCAGGCAATGTATTTGTCGATTTTCTCCTTTTTCACTGCCAATTTTCCGGATTCCTTCACGAACACTGCCCGCTCTCCCGGGTTCATCGCGACACTGTTTTCCATACCCGGCTCACCAATACCCAAAGTGACCCGGCCATCTTTCAGTACCACCTCCACCGCATCATCCTCCCTGAACGACTTCACATTGAACTGAGTCCCGGTGACATGCACCCGGATTTTATCAGCTTCAACTTCAAAAGGTGCCATAGAATTTTTTACCACATCGAAGAAAGCCTCGCCCTGAAGTTCAACCACCCGCTTCCGGGGATTAAACGGGACCGGGAAACGGATGGTACTTTCTGTATTCAACCATACCCTCGAACCATCGGGCAGTACAATCTGTGACCGCACCCCTATCGGACTTGTAATTTCCTGGTAAGCCACACCCGATGGTACCTGCCTGTTCTGTTGCCTGATAAAAAAATAACCACTGCTAACCAGCAACGGGATAAATAAAACAGCAGCCGCACGCACCAGGTATTCAAAAAATATCCTGAACCGTCTGTTTGTGTCAATTCTGGCCTGGACTTTTTTCCAGGCAGCATCCTGACCGATCTCCCTGATCGCATGAATAACCTTAGCAGCTTCTGCCACCTGTTCCTCCGGCCCCTGGTTCAACCGTTCTTCAACTTTCCGGATCAATTGATTTTCTATTCCCTGTATCTCCATCAGCCCAATTAAAACCTGGCAGGTCTATTCCTTGCCTGGTTTCAGTTAATACACGCAAAGGGGGCATTACACGTAATGAAAAACAATTTTTTTTAAAAATTCATCAGTCCGGCAAGAATCAGGAAGGCAGGATAGTTCTTCAGTTCGTTCCGCAATATCCGGAGTGCATTGCTGATGTGGGTTTCCACCGTTCTCTTCGAGATTTGCATCTCCCCGGCAATTTCCTCGTTATCCATTCCTTTGAATCGGCTCATGATAAAGATTTCGCGGCACTTTTCTGGTAAAAGAGCGATGGCTTGTGTGATTTTTTCCTGCAATTCGGTGGCCAGGTAGATATCGGGGTCATATACCAGATGACTGTCAGAGAGCTGCATGAGTTTTTGAATGGCCAGATCCCCGATCTTTTTGTGTCTTAGATAATTGAGACTACTATTCTTCACCGAAGAAAAAAAATAGTTTTTCAGGGAATCAGTCTGAAAAAGGTCTCCATGCCTTGTCCACAACCTGACAAAAAAATCCTGGACAATCTCTTCAGCTTCAGCCCGGTCAGCCACAAACTGGACAGCATACACAACCAATCCCGGGTAGTAATGACGGAACAAAAGTTCGAATGCAGTCTGGTCACCCAGTTTAAGCCGTCTGACCAGATCCTTTTCCGGTATACCGCCAATGTTTTGCATATTGGCAAAAATAAAAAAAAACTCATAATTATGACCTTACCATTTATGTACTCAGACAGAGGGCATTAAACAGGCTTGTCTATAAAAACTCACTTCATTTATATTTCAATCATAGTCGGAAATCTCACAATTACTATAACAGGCACTGAACTATCCAATGCAAAATAAAACTCATTCATTCTTCTCTTATCAACCTGATACTTTCTTCATCTGGCAGAACACAGCAGCCAACGGGATATTGTATTTATCCCCGGAAGTACCATTGATGTAATTCTCAAATATTCGATAATCATATTGATGGCACGATTTTTTTTCTGATCCGGTTAAGGTCCCAGTTTGTATCCTTCAAACAAGTAGAACTCCATCATGTACTTCACCAGAATTGGAATAGATTCATCCCGGGAATTTATTAAATACAGAAGCCGTTGCCGGATGGTTAAATGAAAAATATTTCAATGACCTACTTGCGCCTCAGGTTGTATTAAGTTTCTGCGGGTTCAAAAACGCAGACTATCAGATTTCGCCAGGAATTTTCCGATCCTGTAAAACAGGTTCATTCGCACCGCATAAATCTGAAGACCATGGATGGACTGTAAAAGAAACCGAACCTTCCAAATAATTTTTCAGGACAAGGGGAAGCAATTTGCCCGGTAGCATGAATACGTGAAATTTTTAAATTTGCACCGTCCCAAACATATGAAATAGCCATAAGAACTTAAGCCCATGCAAAACGGATACGAATAAATGGTTTTTCACTGTCTGCCGACAAGGCAGGCACTTCGTTGAGAAGCAGAATGAAAAGCAGAAGTTCTTACGGAAAATGCAGAAAATTACGTTGAAAATTTATACGAATGAATTCTTAAACATTACAGATTATGCTTACATATATTCTTTTTATAATCGGATTCGCTGTTTCAATTAAAGCTGCTGAGCTGCTTGTTGACGGGGCGTCTTCGATTGCAAAAAGGCTTCAAATTTCACCGATTGTAATCGGGCTGACCATTGTCGCCTTTGGCACCTCCGCCCCGGAACGGATTGTAAATATTTTTGCCAGCGCTGGCGGGAACACCGAGATCGCTATCGGTAATATACTGGGTAGCAACATTTCCAATGTTTTGTTGATCCTGGGTGTGTCGGCGATGATCTATCCTCTGGCGACAAAAAAAAATACAGTCTGGAAGGAAATTCCGCTCAGCCTACTGGCAGCCATGATTCTGGGGGTCATGGCCAATGACATGCTTATTGATGGCGGCAGCTTTTCCGGACTGACAAGAACTGATGGCATAGTTTTACTTGGTTTTTTTTCGATTTTCCTTTACTACACGTTCGGGATCGCCAAGATGAGCGGAGAAACCAATAATGAAGAGATCAGGCAGTTTGGTTACATGAAATCAACGTTTTACATCATCTTTGGGTTGGCTGGACTGGCTTTGGGTGGCAAATGGATTGTGGACGGAGCGGTAAAAATCTCCGGTTTTTTTAACGTGAGCCAGTCACTGATCAGTCTGACAATCGTCGCTATCGGAACTTCGTTGCCGGAACTGGCCACTTCCGCAGTTGCCGCTTATAAAAGACAGCCTGACATTGCCATCGGCAACGTCGTTGGATCAAATATTTTCAATATTTTCTGGATACTGGGGATTAGCTCCGTCATTCGGCCCTTGCCGTTTTATCCGAAATCCGTTGTGGACATCCTGATGACTGTCTTTGCCAGTCTGATCCTGTTTTTCGTGATGTTTATCGGTAAAAAACACACTGTGGAAAGATGGCAGGGTATCATGATGGTTTTGATTTATGTTGGGTATATTGCATATTTAATTAGCTGTAAATGATAAAAAACTTTACACAACTTAACCCGGAGTATACTGCGAATTAGAAATGAACTGCCCCGCCGCAAGCGGACGGATATCGAAAAACTGGCCGTAAAAAGCTAATATCGCCGCTGAGCGACAAGGAATGAACCCCAAAGCGATTAATAAATCGCAAAACTCAGAAAAGGGATCAGAGAGAAGCTTTGAACCTTATTATGAATGAAATCATTCAATCCGGTCAAAAGATTTGAAACGGCGTGGATTGATCTTGCAGTCAGTCCCGCTTAGGTCAGCTCAGAATCACACGCCACCTGAACAGCAAATTCCTGGAAGGTCCATTTCCCGCTCTGGCAGGAAGCCGGAATGGCGAAATGATCCAGGACACCCTTACTACTTGACTGCTTCGTCTAATTTGTTAATTTTGCGCTTCATTTAGGTTCCAGAAATGATTATTGAAACTTTCTCATATCCCCGAGCGGCAGTAATCGGCAATCCTTCGGACGGTTATTACGGAAAGACCATCGCATTTGTCTTCTCCAATTTTATCGCAAAAGTCCAATTGTACGAAACTCCCGAGTTGGAAATCAAACCCGAGCGGCTTGATGTTGCCCTATTCAGCAGCATGGAAGAGCTGGCCGATGACGTAAATTTCGCAGGTTATTACGGAGGGTTAAGGTTGCTGAAAGCATCTGTCAAAGTGTTTTACGAATTCTGCAAATCGAACGGCATCGTAACGGGAAAGCGCAATTTCACCATCCGGTATAGTTCGACCATCCCTTTGCGGCTGGGCCTGGCCGGATCGAGTGCCATCATTACCGCCTGTTTCAGGGCCTTGCAACAATTCTTCGGAGTGCATATATCACCAGAAATTCTGGCCAACCTGGTACTTTCGGTTGAGACCATGGAACTGGGCATTTCCGCAGGGCTTCAGGACAGGGTCGCACAGGCTTTCGAGTATCCGGTTTTTATGGATTTCGACCGCAGCCTAATGGACACCAGGGGATATGGACGCTATGAAAGGGTTGACCCGAGCTGTTTCCCCTCTTTTTATATTGCTTACCGGAAAGACCTTTCCGAAGGGACCGAGATCACACACAACAACCTCAGGGCGAGGTTTGAGATTGGCGATCCGGTTGTTCTTGAAGCGATGAAACGGTGGGGTGAGCTGACTGTTGCCTTCAGGGATGCCATGAGGCTCCGGGATAATGAAACCATGCATTTCCTGATCAATGAAAATTTTGATCTGAGGCGAAAGATCATCCCCATTTCGGAAGGAAATATCCGGATGGTAGAACTTGCAAGGAGCACGGGGGCCAGTGCGAAGTTTACCGGTTCGGGGGGCGCCATTATCGGTACATACCGGGATGAGCCCACCTTTTTAAAACTGGAAGAACTCCTGGGTAAACACAACATAGAAGTCATTAAACCTACCATTGTAGCCAATCCATGATCAAAAAAGCTGTTATTCCCGCTGCCGGTTACGGCACCCGGTTCCTGCCAATCACCAAGTCGCAGCCCAAAGAGATGATCCCGATCGTCGATACGCCTGTCATCCAGTATGTTGTGGAAGAAGCTGTCGCATCGGGGATTACCGATATCCTGATGATCATCGGGAAAGGGAAACGGGCAATTGAGGAGCATTTCGACCGGAGTCTTTTTCTTGAAGAAACGCTGCTTGAAAAGAACAACTTCGAGATGCTTGAAAAGATCAGAAAAATCTCGGACCTGGCCAACATTCATTTTGTCTGGCAAAAGGAGATGAACGGCCTCGGTGATGCGGTCAGGTACGCCAGGTACCATGTGAACAGCGAACCTTTTGCCGTATTGCTTGGTGACACCCTGGTGAAGTGCGACGAAAAACCCGTTACCCGGCAGTTGATTGATGTATACGACCGGTATAGAAGTTCGGTGGTAGCACTGGAGGAAGTAGAACCCGAGGTGATCAACCGGTACGGTGTTATTGATGGGAAACCGGAAGGCGACCATGTTTATTCCGCTTCTGACTGGGTTGAAAAGCCTTCGCCCGAAGAAGCACCTTCAAACCTCGCGATTGCGGGAAGGTATATCTTCACCCCTGAAATATTCGATTACCTTGATCAGATTATGCCCGGGAAAAACGGGGAGCTTCAGCTGACCGATGCCATGCGGCTGATGGTAAAGAAACAGCGTATGTACGGCCTGGTGTTTAAAGGAAAAAGGTACGATATCGGGAACAAGCTCGGCTTTTTGAAGACCAATCTGATATATGGACTGGAAGACCCTGAAATCGGAGAGGAGCTGAAGCAGTGGCTTCACTCGTTCAACCCCGGAATGTAAAAATCCGGCCCACCGGAACGACGATCCTTTTCATTCATGACGGCTGGCATGTTTTTGTTAATAACCTGTTCAGTTGATGAATTTATTCTCCACGTAAATCCGCACGACCCTGTAAATGTCGAATACTTCATCCCGCTTGGGCAGGGCACGGTAAATTTTATCGACAAACTGCCCCCTCGATAAAATCCTGAACGAGGCTTTGAAGTTTAAGTCGTACACCCAAGAAAGCTGCATTACCTTCATGTCTTCGCCTGTCCTGATTTTCTCCCTGGAAACGGTTTTTCCGCTTTTGACAGCGGAAGCAACCGGTTCCGAAATTCCACGGCCGGCCGGCAGTTCCCAGGAAAGGGTGTATTCGGCTGATTTTGTGGGATCGGAATAGTAATTGGTCAATACTTCAAGGGTATCGAGTTTGTTGGCATCGCGGAGTATCCGGCAGAAAAGACGTTCCCGGTCGGTCAGTGTTTCAGGCAGCATATCTTTATTGTGCTGTATGATAGCGGTTTTAACAATCGACACGGTTTCTTCACTGCTTCCCTGGAACAAATTAACACGCTCCATTTCTTCAATGGCCAGAACGGAATGGTCGGTTGACAATGCGTCGTCAAAGGTGTTGTATTTCAGAAGCTGGGGAAACCTTCCCAGGTCATGCAGCAGTCCGATGATCCTGGCCATGGCAATATCCTCTCTTTCCAGGTTCAACGAACCGGCGATAATCCCCGACAGCTCAGAAACCCGGAGTGAATGTTGCTTTTTTACTTCCACCTTGGAGATTTGTCCCCTGTTCCAACCTGAATAAAATAGCAGAAAGGATTCGAAGAACTGCTGACATTTATTTTCAAAATCAAAAACGGTCATGTAAATCTGATTTTTTGTATAAAATAACAGGCAGTTTACCGGGATTTGAAGAAACTTATGCTGATTTTATTAACAAACTTGTCAACAGCCGGAATTGACGAATAGTGTTATTTTTGCATAAATTCAAAGATTATGTACACGCTCCTGTTTTATTTGATTCTCTTTCTTGTAATGGCTGATTTTACAATTGAAAGAATTCTGGAGCATTTGAACATCAGACATCTCAGGTGCCCTCTTCCTGACGGGCTGAAAGATATTTCGGATGAGGAACAGATTTCGAAGGTTCAGGCTTACCAGCGGGAAAACTACCGATTCGGAATATGGGTATCCTCATTCAATTTGTTGTTGTTGCTGATCATGCTGTTATTTTCGGGCTTTGCCTTTGTGAACCGCCTGACCGGGTTGATTTCGCAGCACCCGGTCGTGTGGGGTTTGCTTTTTTTCGGAACCATCCTGGTGGCAGCCGGTTTGCTGAATCTTCCCTTCTCGGTTTATGACACATTCCAAATTGAACAGAAATACGGATTCAACACAACCACCCCCATGACATTTATCGCCGACCGGATCAAGACTGTTTTGCTCGGGGCAGTGATCGGGGGAGGGTTGCTTGCTCTGGTCATCACCCTCTATTCAGTCACGGGAACCCGGTTCTGGTGGATGGCGTGGATTGTCGTTTCGGGTTTTTCCCTATTTATGACCCTTTTCTATAGCGACCTGATTGTACCCCTCTTTAACAAACAGACGCCCCTTCCGGAAGGAGAACTCAGGGACGAAACAGAGAAATTTGCCCGGAATGCCGGATTCATTATCGGCAACATATATGTGATTGACGGATCGAAAAGATCGACGCGGGCAAATGCATATTTTACCGGATGGGGCCCAAAAAAGCGGATTGTTTTGTACGACACCCTGCTGAATGAAATGGAACCCGGTGAAATTGTAGCAATCCTGGCTCATGAAATCGGGCATTACAGGAAGAAACATCTATTTACCGGGCTTATCGCAGGAATCATGCAGACCGGGTTGCTGCTTTTTCTTTTTTCATTGTTCGTAAAAAGCCGCGCCCTCAGCCAGGCTCTGGGGGTGGAAGAACCCAGTTTTCACATCGGGATGGTGGCTTACGGTTTGTTATACAGCCCTGTATCGATGGTCATAGGGATTTTCATGAACCTTCTCTCCAGGAAACACGAATTTGAGGCTGACAGGTATGCAGTATCCTACGGGTATGGCGGGATGCTCATTTCGGCATTAAAGAAACTGGCACTGAAAAACCTGATCAACCTGAACCCCCACCCCGCTTATGTATTTTTTAACCATTCACACCCCACGCTCTTGCAGCGGATTGAAAACATCAGTAAAACGAAAACAAATGAAAGCTGAAATCATCACCATTGGGGATGAAATATTGATCGGCCAGATCGTTGACACGAATTCAGCCTGGATTTCCCGTCAATTGAACCAGGCCGGGATTGAAGTGGCCAGGATCACTTCTGTGGGCGACAGAAGGGAAGATATTCTGAATGCCCTTTCCGGAGCAGCCGGTGGAGCAGAACTGGTATTGATCACAGGAGGACTGGGGCCTACAAGGGATGACATCACCAGAAACACGGTATGTGAATTTTTCGGAACCTCCCTAGTTTTTCACCAGCCAACTTATGACCGGATTGTGGAGCGGTTTAAAAATAGAGGGATTGCGGTCAACAATCTGGACCATGACCAGGCCCTGGTCCCTGCATCCTGCGCGGTGATCCCGAATCCCACAGGGGCAGCGCCTGGAATGTGTTTTAAGCATAACGGCCGGGTATTTTTTTTCATGCCGGGGGTACCGTTTGAAATGGAAGCGATGATGAAGGAGGAGATACTGCCCAGAATAGCTATACCCGAAAAGGATAAAGCCATCGTACACAGGACTGTGCTGACGCAAGGGGTTCCCGAATCCCTACTGGCGAAAAGAATCGAACCATGGGCACAGGCGTTGCCCGGGCATATCAGGCTCGCCTACCTGCCCGATCCGATGGCGATGAAACTGAGATTGAGCGCTTACGGGGATAATCGTTCCTCACTTGAAAAAGAAATTGAGATTCAGATCGAAAAACTACTTCCGTTTATCAGTGACTGTGTGTTCGGATATGATGACGACACCCTTGCCGGGGTGACGGGGAATCTCCTGCAAAGCATCCATGCGCGACTCTCCGTGGCCGAAAGTTGCACCGGAGGCACTATTTCGCAATTGATCACCCGTACACCGGGCAGTTCAAAATGGTATTGCGGAGGAGTGACTGCCTATTCAAACGATGTAAAAACATCCCTGCTCGGGGTGTCACCCGACACCCTCAGCCGTTACGGCGCTGTCAGTAGTCAGACTGCCCGGGAGATGGCCCGGGGTGTCAGAAAAATCATGAACACGGAATATTCCATTGCCACAACCGGAATTGCAGGGCCTGACGGAGGATCTGCCGAAAAACCGGTAGGCACAGTCTGGATTTCAGTGGAGGGGCCGGCAAAATTTATTTGTAAAAAATACGTTTTTGGAGGAGACAGGGAACGGAACATTCTGAGGGCATCACAAACTGCCCTTCACATGCTGCGCAAACTGATAGCGGAAGAAAACAAAAAATAGGATGTTATGAAAAAAGCTATTCTCATCGCCGGACTTGCCCTTGTTGTTTTATTGGCGGCATTGGTTGCTGTTCCATTTATTTTCAGGGATGCCCTGCTCGAGAAAACGAAAAGTACCATCAGCAGAAACCTGCTGGTCAAGGTTGACTTCGAAGGATTCAGACTTTCACTGCTTTCGAATTTTCCGAAAGCCTCCATATCACTGAAAAATGTACGGATAACCGGCAAAGGACCATTCAGTAACGACACCCTGTTGTCGGTCAGGTCGGCATATACCAAATTCGGGATTTTCGACCTTTTTTCTCCCGGGAACATCACCATCCAGGAACTCATTCTCGAGCGTCCGGCAATAAATCTTCTGGTTAACAGCAAGGAGCAGGCCAACTGGGATATTTTACCCGAAACGGAGAAGGCAGGCACCATCAAAGAGAAGGAAAGCGGAGGGGAACCATTCGGACTGCAACTGGATAAAATTTCGATTCAGAATGGCCGGGTGACATACACGGATGAAACGATGCCGCTCAATCTCGTATTCAACGACCTGAACCTGCTGGTGAAAGGAAAGATGTATGGAAGCAAGACCCGGCTCACAGTTGAAGGCAGTTCCGGGGAAACAGGACTGACCTATGATTCGGTTGCATACCTTTCAAAAACCGTGCTCGAACTGAAATCAAACCTCGACATCGTACCCGACACCTGGGACTTTGCCTTTTCAAAGGGTGAACTGCTTGTTAACAAACTTCCCCTGAAACTTGAAGGCTCATTTTCCATGCCAGGGGATTCGATCCAGTTTGATCTCTCTTTTGGATCCGATATTTCCCGACTCGATGCTTTTCTGCAATTCATTCCCGAAGAATACCAATCCTATCTCAAAGATGTGAAAGCTGCCGGAAATGTTACCTTTACAGGTAACTTTAAAGGGTTTTATTATGAGGAAACGTACCCGTCGCTGAACCTGACATTCACGGTATCAGAAGGGAACCTCCGGTATTCGGGACTTCCTGAAGAAATCAGGAACATAGCCGCGCGTATTGCTTTGGCAAAGCCTCAGGGCAGTTTTAACCTGACAAAACTTATAATATCAGATGCCCATGCTGAAATCAGGAACAATCCCGTCGATTTCTCGCTGATCCTGGAAAATTTGCTGAACGATATTTGTTTTAATGGCAAATTCACCGGAAAAATGAATTTTGACCAGATTCGCGATGCCATTCCAATGGAGAGTATGATGCTTTCAGGATTGGTGGATGTCAACATCGGGGTGATTGGTTCTATGTCAGCGATCAAAGACCGGCGGTATGATCTTCTGAAAACCGACGGGATTGTAGCTTTGAACGATTTCTCATTCCAGACAGCAGATCTGACCATGCCGGTTCTGATCAATTCCGGCAGAATGGACTTTTCACCCGAAAAAGTTAACCTGCAGCAACTCGACATGAAAATCGGTGACAGCGAACTGTCGGTAAGCGGATTTTTTTCCGACTATTATCCCTATCTTTTCAGCGACGGGACACTAAAGGGGAATGTAGTTCTCCATTCCGGATATTTGAATCTGAACGAACTGATGGCCATCCAGAAAGTAAAGGAAGAAACAAAGGATTCCGGCCAGGCAAAGAGAGTGAAAAAAGGAAAGGACAGTGTTGCAACCGACACTGCTTTGCAGGCTCCTACAGCTTTTACTGTTCCCGAAAGGATCAATATTGTATTTAACACCGATATCAACAGAGCCTACTTCGACAGGATTGCAATCTCTAATATCAGGGGACAGGTCACCGCCGGAAACAGGAAACTCGATCTCAGCGGGCTGACTATGAAACTTCTGAACGGTGAACTGAATATGACCGGCTTCTATGAAAAGCCTTCAGAACGGACGCCAAGGATGGACATGTCGCTCGACCTGATAAGGATCGATATCCCCGCTGCATTCCAGTCGCTGAAACTTGTCAGGACCTATCTTCCGGTCAGTGCACAAAGCAAAGGGCAGTTTAGCACCACCCTGAAAATGAGCGGAGGAATGGATGATCAGTTGAATTTTGACTTCAAAACCCTGAACGGAACCGGCTTGTTCAGTACGAACAATGTCAGGATTCTGAATTCACCTTTATTCACCAAACTGAAAACAGTCCTGAAGGAGGAAATCATCCGGGATGTCAGGATTGATGATTTCACGACCAGCTTCACCATCGAAAACGGAGATTTGCTTCTGCGACCGTTTACAACCAAGATATCAGGCCAGGAGGCTACCTTAACTGGCCGGTTAAGCCATGACAACCTGATTGATATGAATATCCGGTTTATGATCAGACGCGACGCCCTGAGCGAAAACATCAGCAATACAATCGGAATCATTCCAGGTCAGAAAAACCTTGAAATAATACCCGTGGCCGTGAATGTAAAAGGCATCGTAAAGGATCCGGACGTAAAAATTGATCTCTCCGAAGCAAGGAAAATGATCATGGAAGGAGTAAAAAACAGCTCGTCAGAGGATATCAGAAAAACCATCAACAAGGTTGGTGAAGGGTTGAAAAAGTTGTTTAATTAGAGTCGATATACTTGGAAAATAAACACATGAACATTTCAGGCAAGACAGGCAAAATATGGATTCTGGCGGCCCTGATGCTGCCCCTTGCACTGACTGGACAGGAAGAGGCAGGAGGATTGTACCTTACCGGAAAAATGACTACCGAACAAGGGAAAGTTGATGGTTCGGTGATCAAGATGACCCGGGACGGCCAGGCACTGCAAGATTACAGTGTTTTGCCTGACGGCAAGTTTAACCTCAGGTTCGAATTCAACCATGATTATATCCTGATTTTTACCCGGGCAGGCAATTTCCCGCAAAAAGTGGCTATTTCGACAAAAGTGCCTTCAGATGTTCTGAGGCGCGACAGAAAATTTCCCCCCTTCCCTCTTGATATTAACCTTTTTACCGAAGTAAAGGGGATTGACCGCACCTTCTCAGAAAATGCTGTACTGAGGATTTATTATTCTCCGCAGGTCGACAATTTCATCCCGGAGGTGTATTATAACAATGCACAGATCAAACGGCTCATCGATCAGGCAATCTGGCAATCACAAAATGTGACCAGGGAGTCTGACCTTCTGAAGAAGCTCACTGCTGCCGAACTGGCTGAGATGAAAAAAGAATATGACGGTCTGATAAAGAAGGCCGGAGCTGAATTTGACAAAGGGGAGTATATCAACTCCCTTGATGATTATAAATCGGCACTCAGGATATTTCCGGACCAACAATACCCGAAGGACCGGATTTCCGAGATCAACGACCTGATTGCCGTTCTGGGACTTCAGGCTGAACTTGAAAAACAGACGGCGGAAAAATATGCAAGGATCATCGCCTCGGCCGATCAGGCTTTCGTAAATAAAGTTTATATCGAGGCTAAAGAGCTTTATTCACAGGCGTTGAATATCAGACCAGGTGATACTTACGCAACCGGACAAATGGATGAAATCAACCGGTTGCTGGCTGCCATGGAAAACGATAGAAAATTTAGCGATTATATTTCACTCGGGGATAAAGCTTTCAATGAAAAGTTATGGAACCAGGCCCGGGAAAGGTACCAGGAAGCACTCCGGTTAAAGCCCGGTGAAATTTATCCTGCAAATCAGATCGGGAAAATTGATGACCTTTTAAAACAACTCAGCCAGCAGGCAGAGAAAAAAGAGAATTTCAATGCCGCTGTCCTGAACGGGGATGCTGCACTCAACAAACAATTTTATTCAAAAGCCATCGCCTTTTATGAAACTGCTTTGACCTATGACCCGGACAACAAATCGGTTCTTGACAAGATTGAAAAATGCCGGAAAGAGCAAAAAATAATTGCCGATAAACTGTTTTTTGACGAAACTATCGCCAATGCCGATAAAGCATTTAATAAAAAAGATTACGAAAAAGCACGTGAACTGTACGCCACTGCTCTTACCTCCCTTCCGGGACAATCCTATCCGCAGAAACAGATTGACGCCATTGACAGGATATTTGAGAAAAACAGGGAATTCACAAAACATATTGAAAACGGAGATGCCCTTTTCAATCAACAGGACTATCCGGGAGCCAGGGAAGAATTTAAAAAAGCGATTGCACTAAAACCGGGAGAGGCTTATCCAATCGGAAAAATAAGGGAAATAGAAGGTATTGTTTCAGCTCTTGAAAAAGCTGAATCAGAATACAAAGGGATATTGTCTGCTGCAGATAAACTTTTCGGGGAGAAAAAGCTGGCAGAGGCCCGAGCTGAATATCAAAAAGCAGCAGCAGTAAGGCCAGCAGATCCGTATCCACCCGAAATGCTGAACAGGATTTCTGAAGCAGAGGCTGAACTGGCAAGGATTGCTGCCGAAAAGGAAGCTGCCGAACGGGCCCGGTTGATGTCGCAACAGGAGCAGATAAACAGGAAATACCAGAGCATTATTGATGAGGCAGACCGCCTCGTCAACCTAAACCAGTTGGTTGAAGCAGTGGGTAAATTCAGAGCTGCGCTGGAAGTCAAACCAAAAGAGACTTACCCGATTCAGAGGATTGAAGAAATCAGGGAAATCATAGCCAGACAGACCGAAATCCGGAAATCATACGATGCGGCCATTCTTGCTGCCGACAGGGCATTCCGCCAGCAGCAGTACGGCCCGGCCAGAAGCTCTTACGAACAGGCAAAGCAGGCCATTCCCGAAGAAAAATATCCCACTGAAATGCTCTCCAAAATCGACGCCATTGAGGCTGAGCAGGCACGCCTTGCTGCCGAGAAATTGGCAAAGGAGGAGGCTGCACGCCTTGCCGCCATGGAGGAAAAGGAACGGCGCTATGCCGAAGCTGTTGCAAAGGCTGATGGTTTCTTCAACGGGAAACAATATCCAGAGGCTGTCGCGGAGTATAAAAACGCCCTGACAGTGAAACCGGGTGAAGCCTATCCGAAAGGAAAAATCACCGAAAGCGAGCGGATGATGGCCGAGCTGGCCGCTGCCCGGAAATCATACGATGCGGCCATTCTTGCTGCCGACAGGGCATTCCGCCAGCAG
>CAYNBE010000072.1:0-14919 GCA_964395045.1 uncultured Prolixibacteraceae bacterium
AATCCCATACGGGGAAGGGAAAAGCCTGAGTGTTTTCACCTGTGGGGTGGCAATTCTTTGGACCCCCTTCTTTTTACTTGCGCACCTGATCAGTCTCTTTTTCAACCTCGATGCCGATGGATACGGAAATGTTTATTACGGATTCGTCCTGGTGGGCGCTCTTTTTTATGTATTTGCAGGATTGACCTTTCTCTACAGGCTTCTGGAGAAAGAATTCGGCAGAAAAACGGGATTGATCACTGCATTGCTGATTTTCCTCGGAACAAATCTTTTTTATTACACTATGATCCTGGGTGCTGGAATGTCACATGCCTATTCCTTCTCCATGATCGCTATCTACATGTTTTATACCCACCGATTTTTTGAGACCGGTAAAATCCGGCATGCGGTATTGTTTGCCCTGCCTTTTGCCATGGCTGTTCTGATCAGGCCCACCAACCTGATTGCCGGATTTTATTTCCTGTTGTACGGGTTCCAGGATGGTGCTTCCCTGTCAAACCGGACCAGATTCTGGATTAAAAATGTCAGGATTATCGGACTGGTATTTTTGACAGGGTTGGTGGTGGCCATTCCTCAAATGCTTTACTGGCATCAGGTTACCGGGAAATTCCTTTTCTATTCTTATCAAAATTTTGGATTTCCATACTGGGCAAATCCCAAATTTGGTGTAGTCCTGTTCGGAGAGAAAAACGGTTGGTTTCTGTACACACCTCTCGTTCTTTTTGCGCTATACGAACTTATCAGGGCAATCCTCCTGAAAAAATACAACAGTCTGGCAATTTTAATTATCCTGATCTTTGCCGTCTATATCAACGCCAGTTGGTGGGCCCCAACCTTCAGTGCGGCAGTTGGACAACGTGCAATGATCGATTTTCTTCCTTTGCTGGCTTTCCCCCTGGCCATGGTTGTAAGCGAGTGGTTCAGGCAATCGCCGGCTGTAAAGGCCATCCTGCTGATTTTGGTACTGGTCATCCTCTTTTATAACATCCAGTTTGCCTTCAGGTACGATCCCTATGAATGGTGGGATAAGCCATTTACCTGGGCAAAATTCTGGAGAACCCTCAGTTTCTGAACCTTCCGGATAGAATCACTCCGCTCCCTTCGATGGAGGAAGCAACTTGAAGATGGCTTCTTCGGTCTCCTCCTGGTAAAACAGGGGTTTCCAGAAGAGAGAATCCGGGAGAAGTTGGGCAATGGTGGAAGCAAGTTCCTCTTTTTGTTTCAGCTTGTCAAAATATATGTAAAAAGGCCTTCCCGGATCGTATCGAAGGGAGTCACCCCAGAAGTTGAGCGACTGATCCCAGGGGTACAGGAGGTAGGTGTCGGGATAGAGCCCTGCCAGCACCGGTTTGTAATAACTCTTTTGCCTGGCCGACCACTGGTAACTGGTCATCAGGGCGTACTCGGGAACAGGAGCCCCGTAATAGCCTGGAACTATGATTTTAACCGCATCCTTTTCAATGTTCTGCAGGAAATAGTAAGCTTTCATTCTCTGTTCGTTCTGCTTCCCGAAATGTACAGAAAGATCCCTGATCACCGGGATATGCGACCTGAAGATCAGCAGAATTACCAGCAGGATATAGCCCGGAACCAGGTACCGGCTGATTTTTCCCCCTGTCAGATATCCGGCAAAGCGGACTGTAAGGATAACCATCACCGGCAGCAACACCAGAGCAGGAATGAAATAGGCCGTTTTGTACTGTTTCCCCAGGGCCAGCACCATGAGGGCAACCACTACAAATATTGTCACAGCCACCACTTTTTCACTCCTTTTCACCATCTTCCGTCGGGATGAAACAAGAACCGCAGCAAATGAGACAAGGGCAATCAGTACATAGGTGAAATAGAGACGGTTTGCACGAATGAGACTGCCGATGTTGGGCCACATTTTGCTTAGTTTCGCTATGTCCTTATCGCCCTGTCCGTACTGTCCGCTGTAAAGGACCAAAGATTTCATCCAGTTGTAAAAATAATGGAGCTGAAGCGTGACGGGAATGGAAAAAGCCAGAAAAATCAATGTAGTGGCCAGAACATAAATAAGTTTATTCTTGAGTGGCTTTATCAGAAAAAAGGGGATGATTACCAGTGGAGCCAGTGTCATTTTTAACGAAAGTGCCAGAGCTGTGACCCCCGACAGCAGCAGGATATCCTTCCACATAAGTTCCCTGTCGTCCTGTTCCAGGATTTTCAGAAGGATAAGTATCAGAAGCATCACCGGGACCGGAATCAGGTTCTCGGTGGGCAGCCTCCCGATGTTGCCGTAAAGGATATCGGTACAAAAAGGGGAGAACTGGACAATCAGCGAGATCCAGAGGTTCCCGGTAATCCTGAGAGCAATGATCCCTGATCCCAGGATGACCAGCATCACCGTCATGATGATCACCAAATTTGCAACCCGCAGGTAGAGGTCCGGATTTGCAAGAACATCCTGGGTGAAAGGCGTGTTCTGGCTTCTGAAGAAGTGTGTCGCCCTGAGCGACAATGCCATGATATAGTCAAACGGAATGCCCGGATGGTCGATGTTCCCGATGTTCAGCATCCCGTTTGCCACCGATACGCCATTGATAAAGTAAATGTACTCAGGATCGGCCCCTTTGACGGAATACAAACCGTTTACATTGTGAAAATATGCCCCCGTGATGAAATAGATCACAGGAAAAATAAGAAGCCACAGGAACCTGTGTTTTTTCATGGTCAGGAATGTTTGAATCAAAGGCCACAAATTTATCCCATTTGCCGCTTTTTCTCAATATATTCCTTCTCCTTTTTGCTGCTTTCGATGATAGAATGGTCCAGAAGGTTTTCCAGGACAGGGGTAGGCTTCATTTCCAGGTAAATCTGATATGAAAACAGACCCCGGGAGAAAAAGATCAGAAAGCTGTTGATCATCACCAGTGCAAGACTGAAAAGGTTTTTACCCAGGGCTTTCGGAAAAGGTGCAGGAATGCCTTTGGTCCTGAGGATGATAAAACCACTCTGCCGGCAATTTTTCCGGATGGTCCCGAATGTGTAAAGCCGCCGGTGTGTTTTGTCGAGAATTCCTTCTTTCCCGTAATTAAAATTGCCAAACAGCAACTGGAGCCGGTTGATGATAAATCCGATGTTGGGAACGGTGAGAATAATTTTTGGCTCATTGAGACCGAGATGCTGCCGCAGGAGGTCAAGGAAATTTTCGGGATAGGAGAGGTGCTCAACAATGTCGAGCAACAGAATGTGGCTGAAATCACGGATGTTGAAATCGAATTCAAGCAGGTCGAGGTTTTTTTGATAGAACTGGTCATAATGAGCAGGAAACATCAAAGGATTTTTATCTATTCCCGCCACATAACATCCTTTCTTTTTCAGTTCGGCAGCCAACCGTCCCTGTCCACCCCCGATATCCAATACCCTGCTCCTGTCGGGGATATTTTGGATGGTCATGCTATGTGACGAGGGATATCCGAGCTTCAGGGAATATTCCTCCGAAAAGGGAACCAGGTCATATTCCCTCCTGTAAAAAAGAGCCATTTTCTGGAGCCTGCTAACAATGGTCTCCCGGATTACATTCCAGGCAAAGACAATCTTGTTCAGATCGTATATCCCTTTTTCGTAGAATGCCGGGATCGGAACCTCCTCAATTTTCTTTCCGGCAAGGAGAAGCTGGATAATCATCTGTGTGTCGAAATGGAAATGATTGCTATTCAGTGCGAAGGGAATTTCCTTCAAAGCAGCGGTCGAATATGCCCTGTATCCGGAATGAATATCTGTGAATCTGGTTTTCAGCAACCTGTTCTGCAGAAAAGTGAGGAGCCTGTTTCCGGCATATTTGTATAGTGGCATTCCCCCTCTGAGGGCGTCTCCTTTCCGGATCATCCTGGATCCGATCACGGCATCGGCTTTCCCTTCAAACAAAGGAAGCAGCAGGCTTTCCATGGCTTCGGGGGCATATTGTCCCCCTCCGTGGAGCAGTAATACCACATCAAACTGATTGCGGAGTGCATACTCATACCCGAGTTTCTGGTTCCCGCCATACCCTTGTCCGACAGGGTTGTAAAGGATACGGATATTTAAGTGAATGTTCTCTTCGTGGAAAAGCTGTGCATTTTCATAAGTCCTGTCCTTCGAAGAATCATCAATGATCAGAATCTCGTACCGGTACCTTTCAATCACTTCGGCAGGAATCCTTTTCAACACCTTTTGTATCTGTTTCTCATCGTTGAAGGCAACGATCAAAACCAGCAATTTCCCTTCGCTCATATCTGTGTTTGATTTGTTTTAGCCCGAAGGTTCATTTTTGAGTTCCTGATTCTCCGCTTTCCTTCACGATGTAAAGTGGCCTGTTCTTTTGTTCATCAAAAAGAAACCCTACATAGATACCAATGATGCCGATCAGGAAAAAGAGAATCGAAAAACTCAGGCTGATAAACAACACAATGGTCGTATATCCGGATGGAGGAGTTGTCCCGAAAAAGTAAGTCGCCAGTGTATAAATCCCCAGAATCAGGGATATCAAGGCAAAGATGAATCCAAACCAGATACCGAGCGAAAGGGGGGCCTTGGAGAAAGAGGTAAAGGCATTCGATGTGAGTGAGATCAGTCGCAGGAAGGAGTATTTGCTTTTCCCGGCAATCCGGGCCGGAGCAACATACTCCATGCTGGTTGAACGGAAACCCATTGTTTGAATAATTCCCCTCAGGAAACGATTGCGCTCACGGTAATTTTTTCGGAGGACATCGGCCACATCTCCCGATATCATGAAAAAGTCGGAAGCATTCTCGATAAGCCTGTGGGATGTAAAACGGTTCATGATGCGGTAAAATGCGCCTGAGAAATAGCTGTTTAGACGATTCACTCCTTCATTTCGGGCTCTGACCATGGTAATGATATCATATCCCCTGTTGAATGTCTCTGTCATTTCGGGAATGAGGGAGGGCGGGTGCTGCAGGTCAGCATCCATACAGATAACCGCATCTCCGGTTGCCGCATCGATTCCGGCAGTCATGGCCGCTTCATGTCCGAAATTCCGGGAGAAACTGAGATACCTTGTATTATTTCCACGACTGCTTCCGGTTATGCAGAAGCTTCGGATAAGCTCCATGCTGTTGTCCGAACTGCCATCATCCACAAATATCCATTCATATTTCGGACCGGTTGGTTTTTCAAGGAGTCTGATCTGATCGAAAAGCGCTGGCAACGATTCACTTTCATTGTACACCGAGAAAACAACCGATATTTTCAACGGATTATTCATTCTGATTTTCATTAAAACTCTGTAAATATAGTTTATTTTGTACTGGATTTGACAGCTCTTAAATATGAAGAACCGGCTCTTTGGGGTTGCCTTTGCCCTGTTACTCTCAGCAATTGTCATCCTGATCTTTTTTGGCAGAAGCCTGGGTGATTTGAACAATACCTATTTCTCGACCGGGGGAGACGGATTCAAGGCCTATTACGGGGCATTATACCATGTTCGCTACGATTCGCTGGATTACCTGAACGGAGCAATGAATTATCCATTCGGGGAATTGTCGGTCTTTACCGACAGCCAACCCCCGGTAGCAAATGCAATCCGCTTTATCAGCCGCAATGTCACAGATATAAAAGGGTGGACCACCGGCATCCTGAATGGCTTGATGCTGCTTTCGTTCCTGCTTGGTGTTTTGTTTTTGTTTTTAATTTTCAGTGAATTAAAAGTGAAATGGTGGTTTGGTGCCCTTGCAGCTACCGGTATCTGTATGCTTTCACCCCAGATAGCCCGGATGGGGGGGCATTTTTCGCTTTCCTGGCAAATCTGGATTCCTGCCATGGTCTATTTCCTGATCAGATTTCACCGGACCCGCAAACCACTTTATTCTTTGCTGATCGCTGTCACCATCGTATTGTCAGGGAAAATGCACCCTTATTTCATCGGATTTTTCGGATTTCTGTTGGGGGGATACTGGATATGGAGGGTGTTCCGTGGAAAATCTGATCCTTTCGTCTGGTTCCGCGATGTGCCTCTTTTCTTCATTCAGTTCCTGATTCCCGTTTTTCTGGTACAGCTCCCTGTATTGCTTCACGATGCTGTAACCGACCGCACTGCATATCCGTACGGCTTCAATGTGTATATGGGACATCCGGCTGGTGTTTTTCTTCCGGCCGGAAAGCCATGGCTTTTTGTGCCTGAGGTCGTAAAAGTATTCGGTCATCTCAGCTGGGAGTCGCTTTCTTATATCGGCACAGCTGCACTGGCGGGTTTAGTGGGTAGCCTGTATGTTTTTATCAGGAAAAAAATTAAAAAACAGCCGTTTGGGAAATTGTCGGATTCCGCACCGCTGAATGCCCTGTTCTGGGTATCGGTGGCAGCCCTGGTTTTCTCTTTCGGGGTACCCTTTGTTTTTACTTCCGGATGGCTGACCGATCTGGTCGGACCGGTCAGGCAGTTACGGGCACTTGGCCGGTTTGCATGGTTGTTTTATTACCTCCTGAATATTCTTGTGTTTGCTGCATTGTTCCATAAAACCGAAAGTGCAAAAAGAGCGGTTTGGTGGAAGATAACCGCAGCTGCAGCATTGCTGATGCTTTTTTACGAAGGTTACTGGAACATGCAGACCAATACTTCCGGTCTCAACAACCACTTTGCGGAACTGGAAGACTACAAAAACCAACTGGCTGCCAATGCCTGGGTGAAAGATATCAATCCTGATGAATTTCAGGCGATTCTGCCTCTGCCATATTTTCATATTGGTTCGGAAAATATCTGGATTGACGGGACGGATGAATCGAAAAAATACGCCATGCTTGTTTCCCTGAAAACAGGTCTGCCAATGACCGCTGCTGAACTCAGCCGTACTTCGGTTTCACGCTCTTTTATCAATTATTCGCTGGTGACCGAACCACTTCAGCAGACCGGTCTGGCCGATTACCTTGAAAACGAGAAACCTCTTCTTGTTATGAAAATGCAGGGATATGAACCCACTGAAGCTGAAGAATGGTTGCTGAAAGACGCCTGGTTTCTGACTGAAACGGAGGAATTCACCTTGCTGGGTTTGTCTGTTGATCATATCAGAACTTTACATGAATCCTGGCTCCAGAATGTGAAACTTACATATGAAAACTCAAAATTGTTGCCTGTAAACGGATTCTTTGTATCGGAAGCCTCAACTTTTTTCAGGGTCAACTCCTTCGATCACCTTCCGTCTCTTGTCTCTCTGCGAGGCGAAGGAGCATTCACACTGCCTCCCCGTGAATGGGCAACCCTGATTGATGACACACTTGTGTCGGTTCCTGCAGGAACGAAGATGGCAGTTGGTTTCTGGATTTTTAACTACATGAAAGACGCATACCTGCGCGGAAACCTGGAGGTGGTGCAAAAGAACAGCATCACCGGCGAAACCACAGGCTTCGATTATTCCGATTTTTTCAGGCACCTGAAAGGGTTTGATGGTGACTGGGCACTTGTGGAATTTGAATTCGAAACAAAAACGGCCGATGAAATCCTGCATGTCAGGGTGCGAAATCCGGTTCTGCCCAAAACATATTTTACCATCGATGAATTGCTGATCAGGGAAAAAGATACGAAAGTATGGAAATCTGAAAGCGACTACCTGCTGTGTAACGGCCGGAGGTATCAGTTCAGATAACCGGCTGTGCCGGACCTTGGTGCAGGTTGTTTCCCTAGCTCTTTGCCTCCCTGCTTTGCGGATGGAAGATCCTGCTTTTTACAAGTCCCCACTTGTCAAATCTGTATTGAAACGCCGTTTTTATCACCCCGATCCCGTATATGGCGCTGTTTCGCAGGTTGATGCTCGATGCTTCTCTGAAATATTTGGTCGGACATGTGATTTCAGCTATTTCAAAGCCCTCGTACCATATCTGGGCCAACATCTGGTTGTCAAATACAAAGTTGTCGGAATTGCAGTTGTAATCGATTCTTTCGAGGACCTCCCTCGTGAAAGCCCTGTATCCGGTATGATATTCCGAAAGCTTGGCATTCATCAGCAGATTCTGAATAAATGTGAGTCCCCTGTTGGCGATATATTTGATCAGGGGCATCCCCCCTTTTAGAGCTCCTTTCCCAAGAATTCTCGAACCAAGGACCACGTGGTAGAGCCCTGAGGAAAGAAGGTGGGTCATCGCCGGGATCAGCAGGGGAGTGTACTGGTAATCGGGATGCAGCATGATCACGATGTCAGCCCCGAGGGAAAGTGCTTTGTTGTAACAGGTTTTCTGATTCCCGCCGTAACCTTTGTTTTTTTGATGGACAATGATGTGGTGGATGCCCAGGCTGTGGGCTACCTCAACGGTGCGGTCGCTGCTGAGGTCATCTACCAGGATAGCTTCGTCAACAATCGAAAAATCGATTTCCCTGTAGGTGGTTTCAAGTGTTTTTGCAGCGTTGTATGCGGGAAGCACCACAACGATCTTTTTATTGTTCACCATTTAGTTTCAACAGATTATTAAGGCCACTATTTCTGTCGTAATGATAAAAATAAATTGCCGGAAACAAAAATATTGCAGCGGCTTTTCATTTCCGGTTTTTCGCTTAACAACCCTGAATGAGATTTTCTAAATCCGGCTGGTCAGATTTACAGAATGTTTATCCGAATTTTTTATAATTTTGGCAGCTTGCAAATCAACGGGGGATGTAGCTCAGTTGGCAGAGCGTACGGTTCGCATCCGTAAGGCCGGGAGTTCGAATCTCCTCATCTCCACCATCAGTGGGATTCGTCGTGGTACATTTTCCTATAGTAATCCTTGTAACTTCCCGAGGTAACTTCATCCAGCCATTGCTGATTTTCAAGATACCAGTCAACTGTTTTTTCAAAACCTTCATCAAACTCCACTTCCGGCTTCCAGCCCAGTTCATTTCTGAGCCGGGATGAATCAATTGCATAGCGGAAATCATGCCCCGCGCGGTCGGTGACGAATGTAATCAATTTTTCACTCTCACCCTCCGGCCTGCCGAGTTTTCGGTCCATGATCCGGCAAAGGGTCCTGACAATGTCGATATTCTGGCGTTCGTTGTTCCCTCCGATGTTATATGTCTGGCCATTTAAGCCTTTCCTGAAAATGAGATCAATTGCTTTTGCATGGTCTTCGACATACAGCCAGTCACGGATATTCAATCCTTTCCCGTATACAGGCAATGGTCTTTTTTGTCTTATGTTGTTTATAATCAGTGGTATAAGTTTTTCGGGAAATTGATTGGGCCCGTAATTATTTGAACAATTGGAGATCACTACAGGAAGGCCATAGGTATGATGGTATGCCCTTACCAGGTGGTCGCTGCCCGCTTTGGAAGCCGAATAGGGACTTCTCGGGTCATATGGGGTGGTTTCCATAAATTTGCCCTCTTTGCCAAGTGATCCGTATACTTCATCGGTGGAAATATGGTAGAAACGCTTCCCTTCAGAATTCCCTTTCCAGGTTGCCCGGGCAGCATTCAGCAGATTCAGCGTGCCTATGATGTTGGTGAAGACAAACTCTCCCGGACTGTCGATTGAGCGGTCGACATGTGATTCAGCGGCCAGGTGGATGACTCCGTCGAACTTGTGTTCACTGAATAAGGATAGAACCGTTTTTTCGTCCACGATGTCTCCCTTGATAAACCGGTAATTGGGCAGGTTTTCCACATCCGAAAGGTTAGCCAGGTTGCCTGCATAAGTCAGCTTGTCAAAATTGATGATCAGAGACGAAGGATACCTGTTGACCAGCAGCCTGACAACGTGTGAGCCGATAAAACCGGCACCTCCTGTAACCAATATTTTTTCCATGACTTCCGATTTAATTTTCAGCTTTCTTTTCTCAATGGTTTTTTTCTGAAGCAAGTGCCAATTCCCATTTCCATGCTGAGGCCATCATTTCCTCAAGGCCCTTCTCTGCTTTCCATCCCAGTTCTTCCTGGGCAAACCGTGTATCGGCCCAGACCATTTCTATGTCGCCCGGCCTGCGAGGAACAAATCTGTAGTTCAGTTTCAGTCCGCTGACTTTTTCGAATGCTTTTATCACCTGGAGAACAGTGAATCCGTTTCCGGTTCCCAGATTGAATACCTCGAACGGTGATTTTGATTTACCGCAAATCATACGGGTGAGTGCACTCACATGTGCTTTCGACAGGTCCGTTACATGTATGTAATCCCGGATGGCAGTACCGTCGGGAGTGTTGTAATCGTTTCCGAAAACATTCAGACATTCCCTGATCCCAATGGCTGTCTGGGTGATAAAAGGTACCAGGTTGTTGGGAATACCGAGGGGCAGTTCCCCAATCAAGGCCGAATCGTGTGCTCCCACGGGATTAAAATAGCGAAGGGCAATTACCCTGACAGGCATGGTCTGTGATGCAAAGCGGAGAATTTCTTCACAAATCTGTTTGGTATTCCCATACACCGACCAGGCCGGTTTCAGGGGGGCTTTCTCCGTGACCGGCAATTGGTCTGGCTGACCATACACCGTGCAGGATGAACTGAATACGAGTTCCCTGATCCCATGGTCCTTCATCCCTTCAAGAATGTTCAGCAGGGAGCCCACATTGTTCCGGTAGTATTCAACAGGTTTGGCCATCGATTCACCGACCGATTTGTAGGCTGCAAAATGGATGATCCCTTCAATTTCAGAATATTGACTGAAGAATTCCTTTGTTTCGGACTGCTCCGAAAGGTCAATCTTCCTGAAATCCGGTCTGACCCCCGTAATTTTTTCAATTTTATCCAGCACTTCAATCCTCGAATTGGACAGATTGTCAGCAATAATCACTTCAAACCCACTTTGCTGAAGCTCCACTACGGTATGCGAACCGATGAAACCTGTACCGCCTGTTACTAAAATTCTCTTCATTCTTCTTTTGGTCTAATCAAATTTCCATCTGTTTTAAACGCTCAAATGTAAGACGAATTATCCATATATTTGTGAAAAATCAAGCCGGGCAATTTGGTACGATGAAGATAACTGTTGCTGGAAGCGGATATGTGGGACTTGTCACCGGGGCATGTTTCTCCGATGTTGGAATTGAAGTGGTTTGTGTCGATACTGATCTGAAGAGGATTGCAGACCTTCAGAAAGGTGTGGTTCCGATCTATGAACCCGGTTTGAAGGAGATGATCCTTCGCAATATGGAGAAAGGGAGGCTGCATTTCATCGGCAGCCTTCAGGAGGCTTTGCCCGGATCGGACATCATCTTCATTGCTGTTGGAACCCCTCCGGGAGAAGACGGGAGTGCCGATCTAAGTCATGTTTTGGAAGTGGCTCACGCATGTGGCAGATTTATGAATGATTATCTGCTGATTGTAACAAAGAGCACGGTGCCGGTCGGAACCGCTGCCCTGGTGAAATCGGCCGTTGCTGAAGAACTTGCCTGCAGGGGAGTCATGTTTGGGTTTGATGTGGCTTCGAATCCCGAATTTCTGAAGGAAGGCGCAGCAATCGAAGATTTTATGAAACCCGACAGGATTGTGATTGGTGTAGAATCACCAAAGGCTGAAACGATTATGCGAAGCCTTTACAAGCCCTTTACCCTGAACGGTCATCCGCTGATTTTTATGGACATCCCTTCAGCCGAAATGACAAAGTATGCTGCAAATGCCATGCTGGCCACAAAAATCAGTTTCATGAACGATATAGCCAATCTTTGTGAGATAACCGGTGCCGATGTGAATCTTGTCAGAAAGGGGATTGGTTCCGACTCAAGAATCGGACCGAAATTCATTTATCCCGGGATCGGTTATGGCGGTTCCTGTTTCCCCAAAGACTTGCAGGCACTGATCAGGATTGCCCGCAAGCATCATTATGAACTCAGGGTACTACAGGCTGTCGAGGCTGTCAACCAGGATCAGAAATTGGTGCTCTTCAGGAAAATAAAAGATTACTTCGATGGAAATGTCAGCGGGAAAAAAGCAGCCATCTGGGGATTGTCGTTTAAACCGCATACCGACGATATGAGAGAAGCTCCATCCCGGGAAGTGATCAGCAAGCTTCTTGAAGCTGGTGCCCGGGTGAGTGTGTATGATCCTGTGGCAATGGGTACGGCAAAACGTATATTCGGCAGTTTGGTGGAGTATGCTTCCGGCCAGTATGAAGCGCTGAAGGATGCCGATTGTCTTGCACTGGTCACCGAATGGCCTGAGTTCAGGTATCCTGATTTCCGTCTTATGCGGAAGCTAATGGCCGGGCATGTGGTATTTGACGGACGAAATATTTATGATACGGCTGAAATGGGCCGGCTGGGATTCGATTATTACTGCATTGGAGTTAAACCCGACAGGAAAACTATAACATGATCAGAAAAAAAGTTCTAGTTACCGGGGGTGCCGGTTTTGTGGGATCACACCTTTGTGAACGTTTGCTGAATGAAGGGAATGAGGTGGTATGCCTCGACAATTATTTCACGGGACAAAAGCAGAATGTGGTACACCTGTTGAAGAATCCCTATTTTGAACTGATCAGGCATGACGTGACGATGCCATTTTATATTGAAGTCGATGAAATATACAACCTCGCCTGTCCCGCTTCCCCGATCCATTACCAGTACAATCCCATTAAAACCATCAAAACCTCGGTAATGGGAGCTGTGAATATGCTCGGATTGGCAAAAAGGATCAGGGCAAAGATTCTGCAGGCATCTACCAGTGAAATATATGGCGATCCGCAGATACACCCGCAAGTGGAAAGTTACTGGGGGAATGTCAATCCCATTGGTGAACGATCGTGTTACGATGAGGGGAAAAGGGCAGCTGAAACGCTGTTTGTGAATTATCACAAGCAGAACAGTGTGAAAATCAAAATTATACGGATATTCAACACTTACGGTCCCAGGATGCATCCGAACGATGGAAGGGTGGTTTCTAATTTCATTGTCCAGGCGTTGCAGAACAAAGACATCACCATTTACGGGGATGGCCGGCAAACCCGGAGTTTTCAGTACATCGACGATCTCATTGAAGGGATGCTCCGGATGATGGCGTCCCGTGACGATTTCACAGGCCCTGTAAACATTGGGAACCCTAACGAGTTTACGATTCTTGAACTTGCCAGGCTGGTGGTCCGATTGACCGGGTCAAAGTCGAAAATTGTTAACCAGCCCCTCCCCCCGGATGATCCCGTTCAACGTCAACCCGATATATCGCTGGCAAAAGGCGAACTCGGATGGTTCCCCCGTGTCCAGCTGGAGGAGGGCCTGGAAAAGACCATCCATTATTTCCGTTCAATTATTTAATCTTTGTAAGTCAGCCATTTGAATAGTTCCCTGAATGTCACTTTTTTCCCGTACATCAGAATACCTGTCCGGTAAACCTTTGCGCCGGCCCAAATGGCTCCGATGGTGGTCACTACCAATAGGAACATCGACAGGATAATTTCCCAGGCCGGTGGAGAAAAAGGAATCCTTGCAAGCATGCATACCGGAGATGTGAGCGGAATGACGGATGCCCAGAATGCGAGACTCCCTTCCGGGTTTTTTGATATGGAAATGAGAACGACAATCGACAGGATCAATGGAAAAGTGACGGGAAATACCATTTGCTGGCTGTCTTCATCATTGTCGACGGCTGCCCCGATGGCCCCCAGCAAAGAACTGTACAGCAGATAACCACCCAGGAAGTAAAAGACAAACGAGAATAAAATAAGGGGGATGTTCAGATTCCCAATCATTTCCATTACCTCGGTAATTTTGTTTTGCATTTCAGGAGCCTGTTGTTGTATCGGACTTAGTTGCTGCTGCGATTCCATGATGCTCTGGCCTATCTCATGCGAAGAACCGGGCGAGAGAATTCCCTGAAGGATGGAAACTGCCCCGAGGATCAGAACCACCCAGATGGCAACCTGGGTGAGTCCGACAAGGGCTGTGCCAACGATCTTTCCTGTCATGAGCTGAAAGGGTTTTACCGATGAAACAATTACCTCCACAATCCTGTTTTTCTTCTCTTCCATAACACTCCGCATCACCATGGAGCCGTACATGAATACGAAGAAATAGATCAGGAACCCCATTCCGTAACTGGCGATAAATGCTACAAGCGAAGAACTTTTTTTCTGCTCCCCGGTTTCGGTAATTTTCAGGGTGGTAACCGATATCCTGGTTTTAGCTGCTGCCAGCTTTTTTTCAAGATCGGGGACACCAGTCTCCTGAATGACCTTGCCTCTTTTGTCGTTCTCTATGATCTGGCTCAGTTTCCTTTCGATCTGTTCAGCGATTTCGATCGGTAACTGCTTCTGAGAAATCAGATCAGCCTTGTTGGTTGTATAAATATTCCCGGGGATGTACAGTATGGCGTAATACTCACCCGATGCCGGATTTGCCTTCAGGTTTTCATACTTTTCCTTCTCGATAAATCGGTATTTTGTGAACCCTTCCTCCCCAAGTTGACCCAGGAAAAGGTTCGACTCGTCGTAAACAGCTATCACCCGCTCCTGCTTGTCGTCACGGGTGGCGAGCCAGGTAGGTATAATCATCAGTCCAATCAGCAAAACAGGGACCAACAGGGTGGTAACAATGAATGATTTCTTTTTGACACGGGTCAGATACTCCCGTTTCAGGATAATGAATGTTTTATTCATGGTCTATTTTGTTTCTTCGTTATACGACTCGACAACCCGGATAAAAATGTCATTCATACTGGGAATCACTTCCCTGAACGACCTGATTTCTACTGCAGGCAACAGGTTCCTGATCAGTTCATTGCTCTGATAACCATTTGTATGCCTGATCCTGATATGATTCTCTGATTCATTTTCTTCATGATCAAGCACCGCAAACGATTCTCCCAGTATGCTCCTTAGTTTTTCAAAATCACCCTTGTAGGTAATTTCATAAGTGTTTGGTTTGAATCTGTCCTTAATTGTCTTTACCGGACCATCGAGAATCTTTTTCGATTTGTTGATCAATGCGATATGGTCGCATAAGTCTTCAACAGTACCCATGTTGTGAGTGGAAAAGATAATGGTTGCCCCTTTGCCGCGAAGGTCGAG
>CAYNBE010000073.1:0-14902 GCA_964395045.1 uncultured Prolixibacteraceae bacterium
CAGCAGTATCGTGGGCCGGTTTTTAAATTGGTGGTTGGTTCCCTACCATACGGGGATCTTTGGTCCTGAGCAATATGGTGTGGTAAGCAATCTTTATTCATATGTGGCTTTTACCCTTATATTTCTCACTTATGGGATGGAAACGGGATTTTTCAGGTTTGCTTCCCGGAGCAAAGATCCTGAGAAAGTGTATTCGACCTCACTGATAACTTTGTTCTGCAGTTCATTACTGTTTGTCGTTCTGGTAGGTTTATTCAGGAATCAACTGGCTTCATCCATGCAATATCCCAATCATCCGGAGTACATCTGGTGGTTGGCCCTGACTGTCAGCATCGATGCGTTTACTTCCATTCCTTTCTCAAAATTGAGACTTCAAAACCGTCCGGTGAAGTTTGCTTTAATAAAAATAACGAACATTGGATTCAATATTGGATTCAATGTTTTCTGCCTTTCGGTTTGCCCATGGATAATGAAAAATTATCCCGGGTCTCCTCTGTTGGAAATTTATAATCAGGATATCGGAGTAGGATATGTTTTCATAGCAAATTTACTGGCTTCGGTTTCAACCCTGATATTGCTCTCCAAAGAACTTTTCTTGATTAAATTATATTTTAACAGGAAAATTTTGTGGGAGATTCTCGCATACTCATTTCCGATTCTCGTAATTGGTCTTGCCGGGATGGTCAATCAGAATATTGACAAAATTTTAATTCCCTTTCTGATTCCCGACGAACAAAATCCCATGTTTCAGCTTGGTATATATGGTGCAAATTACAAACTTGCTGTTCTGATGAACATGTTTATCCAGGCCTTTCGCTATGCTTTCGAACCTTTTTTCTTTGCACGGAGTTCACAGGAAACGGCCGAAAATCCTCAAATATATGCCATTGTAATGAAGTATTTCATTCTCTTTGGTCTTGTCATTTTTCTTGGAATGGTATTGTACATAGACATTGTAAAAATGCTTATTCCATCCATCTATCATCAGGGAACCAGGGTGGTTCCCATTGTATTAATTGCAGATTTGTTTTTCGGAGTTTTTTTCAGTGCATCCATCTGGTACAAACTGAAGGATAAAACTTGGTATGGTGCCTGCATTGCCATAATAGGTGCAATTATTACCATTATATTGAATATTGCACTCATTCCGGTAATGGGATATATGGGATCTGCCATTGCCCTGCTTGTTTGCTATGGGATCATGATGGTAATCAATTATGTGTGGGGACAGAAATTTTACCCCATTCCGTATGATTTGAAGAGAATAACACTCTATTTTTCCGTTGCCATGTCGATTTTTGCGGTTTCATTTTTTACCTCTGGACAAATTCCGGTGATCAAATTTATACTTCATACTTTGTTTTTTGGGGGCTTCATACTATTTGTAATGTTTTCAGAAAAAAGAGAGTTGTTAGTTCTGCTAAAAAAGAAAAAAGGATAAAGAAGTAAAAAGTATTAATTTTGAAAAAGACAAAACGATATAAAAATGGAATGAATGAGCAAATTGGCATATTCAGGAAAAGTATGTTATAACAAAAAAAATTGATTTTTTCATGGCAGAATATATTGTTGCATTGGCCAGTGACCATGCAGGATATTCGCGGAAACAAGCGATTATTGAATATTTTGAAAAGAATGGGATTCAGTATCAGGATTTGGGATGTTACAGCGATCAGCCATGTGATTATCCCGACTATGGACATGCTATAGCCAGGGCAATCAGTGATGGCAGATTTGCGGCAGGAATCACTTTTTGCGGAACGGGCCAGGGTATCAATATTACTGCCAACAAACACGGAAAGATTCGATCGGCTGTTTGCTGGATTCCTGAAATTGCACGTTTGGCAAGGGCTCACAACAATGCAAACATTTGTGCTATTCCGGGAAGATTTGTTTCGGATGAGGAAGCCGTACATATTGTGAAGCAGTTTCTGGAGACTCCGTTTGAGGGGGGACGTCATCAGGATAGGATTGATAAAATACCACTTTCTGGCCGGGAGTGTTGTTGAGTACCGGAGTGTCGCCATTCCAAGTATCTGTAAACACCTCATAAGAGCCAGCCGATTATTTATGGGAAAAAGGGAGAAAATATTCATCAGCGATTCTGAGATATGTTTTGACCTGAATCACAGGAAGAACCTGAATTTCAATATTTCGAAATACGATCTTGCGGTTGAAAAAGGAAAAAAAAGGTATATCGGCTTTGAAAGAGCACGTAAACATGCCTCAGAAATAAAAAATGATGCATTGCTGAATCTTCCGTTTTATCTTGAAGCGTTTGAAAAGAAAATTACAGCACGGGGGGCTGAAGTACTGTGGGCAAGGAACAGCCGGGAAGCTATCGGATGGATTGGGAAGATTCTTTCCGGGAACGATTCGAAACTAGTTGTTAAGAGCAAATCGATGATTTCGGAGGAAATCGGGATCAACGAAAATTGCAAAAAATGGGATGTTGAACCGGTTGAGACCGATTTGGGTGAGTTCATTGTTCAGGTGGCGGGTGAAAAGCCTTACCACATCCTGACTCCGGCCATTCATAAATCAAAAGAGGAAATAGCTGCACTTTTTGAAAAGGAATTTGGATTATCAAACAATGCAAAACCTGAAGAAATTGCTTCATTTGTCCGGTTCAGGCTCCGGAGAATTTTTCAGCAGGCAGATGTTGGTATTAGCGGAGCAAATTTTATTGTAGCCGATATCGGTGGGATAGGCTTGACAGAAAACGAAGGAAACGGGCTTTTAACTGTTTCTTTTCCGGGAATTCATATCGTGTTGGCAGGAATCGAACGTGTCATTCCGTCGGTAAAACAGTTGCCCTTTTTTGTGCAATGGCTGGCAGTTCACGGTACGGGGCAGAATATTTCAGTGTATAATTCATTGTTGCTGGGTCCTAAAAAAGAAAATGAGTCGGATGGTCCGCAAAAAATGTTTGTGATACTGCTCGACAATGGCAGAAGTGAACTGTTTGCAAAAAAAGAGGAAAGTCAGGCACTGAAATGCATCCGTTGCGGCGCCTGTTTAAATGCCTGTCCTGTGTATAAAAACATAGGCGGATACACATATTCTGCTCCTTATACAGGGCCGGTCGGTTCGGTAATCACTCCTTTTTTTAGAGGTTTCAGAGAATACGGACATCTTAGTTTTGCCTGCACACTGTGCGGCAGGTGCACAGGTGTCTGTCCAGTAATGATTCCCCTTCATGAACTTCTCCTGTTAAACAGGCG
The DNA here is from genome assembly GCA_964395045.1 of uncultured Prolixibacteraceae bacterium. Classification (GTDB taxonomy): domain Bacteria; phylum Bacteroidota; class Bacteroidia; order Bacteroidales; family Prolixibacteraceae; genus UBA1413. The sequence goes on from CAYNBE010000073.1 coordinate 3,225, forward strand.
CCGTAAAGTTGAACAATACGGAACTTCATTTGTTTGGAACCTTGGGATGAAAGCATACCATACTTTTTTTATAAAAAGGAATAGATTAGATTTCATCAGCGGAAATATTAAAAACAAACTGATATCAGTAAAGCATGATTTGATGGGTAATTTGAAACAAATGCCTGTTTTTGCCGTCAAATCTTTTAGTCAGCAATGGAAAGCAAATAAAAACAGATAATTTATGTTATCGAATACATGTAAATATGCGTTGCGGGCCCTCATTTATCTGGCAAAATATTCCCAGGATGACAACCGCATTGGGATCAAGAAAATCTCGGAAGATTTGTCGATTTCGTCCCCTTTTCTTGGAAAGATACTTCAAAACCTTGTTAAGCAGAAATTGCTTATTTCAAACAAAGGACCAAATGGCGGATTCAGTCTGGCAAAGCAACCTGAAAACATCTCGTTATGGGATATCGTTACCACAGTTGACGGAGAAGAGTATTTCACCAATTGTCTGATTGGATTGCGCCCATGTAAAACTCATGATATTTCAAAGCCTCTGTGTCCTGTCCATTTCAAATATGATGAACTGAGGAAGCAGACGGCTGAATTTTACAAAGATACATCCCTGAAAACTATTTCAAACGACATTGAAAAGTTTGAGGATTTGGTAAAGCTGTAACTGTTTCAGGTAACTGCCGAAAACCGACCGACCCCTGTTTACTGACACTTCGATCATGGCAGGAATTTACATTCACATACCTTTTTGCAGAAAGAAATGTCATTACTGCGATTTCTATAAAACAACAGCGTTCAGCATGAAGCGGTTGTTTCTTGATTCCCTGATGATGGAAATCGATTCAAGAAACGAATATCTGTTGAATGAATCCGTTGAAACAGTTTATTTTGGAGGAGGTACTCCCTCAGTTTTATCACCGGCAGAGATAGGGGAAATCCTGAATAAACTGAAGGCTACATTTGAATTGGAAGAAAATGCGGAAATAACAGCAGAAGCCAATCCAGATGATTTGGACAGGGAGTATCTTGAAAGCCTTCTTGAAACGGGAATCAACCGAATCAGCATTGGCATCCAATCGTTTGATGACAATGACCTGCTTTTAATGAACCGGCGCCACAATGCCCGACAGGCAGAACAATCTGTTCTTTATGCAGCAATGGCTGGTTTTCGGAATATCAGCTTGGATCTGATATATGGTCTTCCAGGAATGAATACCGACATGTGGGTAAAAAATATAGAAAAAGCAGTTCAGTTACCTGTAAACCATCTTTCAGCCTACCATCTGACGTACCATGAAGGTACGCTATTTGACCAGTGGCTTCAAACTGGGAGTATCCGGGAAATTTCCGAAGAAGAGAGCATCAGTCAAAACGAGAACCTTGTCCGGCTTTTATTACAATCAGATTTTGAACAATATGAGATATCGAATTTTGCCAGGAACCAGGCTTATTCCAGACACAACTGCATTTACTGGACGGGAAAGAAATATTTGGGGTTGGGACCATCGGCACATTCATACAACGGCACATCCAGAGAATGGAACATATCGGATCTGAATTCATATATTTTAGCCATTCAGGCAGGCAAACCCGCATATGAATCTGAAATACTTTCTCCGACCGATCACCTCAACGACTACCTGATTACACGAATTCGTACAAAGTGGGGGATATCTGTTGGTTATATCCGGAATATTTTCGGTGAGACAATTTGTGAAAATATTATCAGATCAACAGGAAAATACATTGAAAATGGATGCCTGAAAAGGGTAGGGGATTCCATAATACTGACACCTTCGGGGGTGATGATATCCGATCAGATCACGCGGAACCTTATGGTTGAAGCCCCGTCTCCTGGTTAAGGATGTAAATCCCGGAGGAAGTGCCGAGCCAGATGTTATTATTCTTGTCAACGACAATGCAATTGATGATAATATCCGGGAATCCGGAAGGAGCTTTATGCCAGTTTTCTCCATCGAAGACTGTGAGGCAGCTAAGGTTTTCCGGGCAAAAGGCCGAAACCCACAAATAATTGCGAAGGTCGGTTTTCAGAAAATGTGGCCAAAAATCGCGACCGGAACCTGGAGGTAATATATCCCTGACCAGGCCGTTTTTATACTCGTATATTTTATTGGTTACCGAAGTGGATGATGACAGCCCCGCATCGTCAATTACATACATGGTTCCATCCCGGGCTACATCCATATTCATCAGATAATATCCGGTAACAGGTAGTAATTTCCATTTGTTGTTGGTGATCGTTAAAACCTTTTGCCTTTCCACGGTTCCTCCGGTAGCCACATAAATTGTGTGATCATAAATAGCTATGCTTTTAATCAGGTTGTCGGGGAGATCAGAATTATCGGGAGTGTAGAATTTAAATTTTCCATTGTGAAAGCATCCAAGCCCGCCCAACTGGTGTGCTGAACAATTAAACCACACCTGGCCGTTTTTGTCGCATACAAGCCCTGAAACCAAATCACGGGGTAAATTGTCGGAAGCTTTGGTGTAATAGCTCAATGATCCCTTTTTAAGCTGTCCCAGGCCTGATGAACTGGTACCGAACCAAAGCGTTTGATTTTGGTTGCTATATGCCATCGAAAGTATTCGGGATGAAACCTTCAGATTTTTTATTTGTAAATTTTCACACTGAACCAATTTGTCATCCACAGCATACCAATAGTTGTTTTTATCCAGGGCAACAATGGAAGAAATATTCTCACCCGAAGAGAAATGTGAAGAAACATTGAAACTAACCTCCTTGCTCAGGTGGAGGTCTTTGTCATCAGGAAAAGAGTTGCAACCGGCAAGAACCAGAATGCACAATAACAACGGAAAATCTTTGTTCATTTTTTTAAGGGAGATGTTTAACAGCTTTAAAAGGTTGCGTAGGTTCGTCCTTTTTTCAGCTGTGGTGAAGCAGGAAACTCAAATCATCCGCCGGATTCAGTTCAAATGGAGTTGTTCCCTTCAGAAAAATTCTCACACTCCGGTTCCCGATCAGTTTTAATTTATTCCCTTCCCGGATCAGCATACTCCCTTCCCGCAGGCCAACGACGTATATTCCGGGATTTATTTCCAGGAATTCAAGAATTCGCTGTTCTCTTGTTTCTCCCGCATGGTTTTCAGGATTGATATCCAGATAATGGGGATTGATCTGGAAAGGAACCAGGTTGATGGTATTGAATCCATGCGGGTCAATGATGGGCATGTCGTTGGTCGTGCGAAGGGTAGGGCAGGCCACGTTGGCTCCGGCACTCCATCCGATATACGGGATGCCCGAGTAAACCCGCTCCCTGATCGGGGCCATCAGGTGATGGTCGTTCAGCATCCTGACCAGTTGCCAGGTATTTCCCCCTCCCACAAAAATTGCTTCGGCCCGGTACACAGCCCGGACAGGATCGCTGCTTTTATGGATACCAGTTACCGAATAACCGATTTCATGAAACCTTTCATTTACTCTGTCGACATATTCATCAAATGAAAAAGTAACAGCGGCAAAAGGAATAAACAAGGCATTTATTTTTTTGTTTCCAAGGAATTTCCGAATTTCAAATTTGGGATAATCCAGATAAGGTTCCCCCGGCATGGTAGAATTACTGATAAGCAACAATCTCATAATACGATAGTTCAAAGTCAAAAGCGTAATAAGGTAATACCAAATGAAAAAGGAGTCAAATCTGGACCGGTTCCTTTCTTAAACAATGGTTGAAGATCATAATTACAGAAAACCTGGAAATTCCTGTATCCCATTCTGGCCATCAGACTGTACCTGACATTTGGGAGAAAATAGTCACCAGGTGTTTTCAGTTTTTCCCTCTTTTTATCCAGCCGGTATCTGATTTTTGTACTGCTGCTGAGCCTGTAATGAAAAATGATCCCCGTCGAAATAAAAATCCTGTTGTTGTAATGGTTCACCGGAAACTGGATTTCGGCAAGAACCGGAAGGGTAGCATAGAATGATGAAAAAATAGATTTCTGGTTTGTATCAAAATAGAGGCTTTTGGGAATGATGAAACCTGTTTCCGACTTTTCGATTGTGGTGTTCTTATCCAACCGGTAGTTAAGCCATTGTAATCCAAGTCCGGTGACAAGCCCGATTGTATTCCGGTTTCTTTGGATGCCAATGCTTTGCTGTACAGGATTCACGGAAAAATAACCTGAACTGAGAAGCCTGTTTTACATGAATTCAAGCCTATACTCTCCGTAATCGGCATGAAGCAGGGTGTTAAATCCCAAATCAATACCAGCCCAGTGACCCGAGAATTTGTCTTTCCAGAAATTGAAACCATCCTGGGTAATGCTGTGAATGTTCAAATTTTTAAGCAGTTTTTCGGGTTTTTCCCTGATAACTTCAATAGTGTCGCTGATTTGGGAATGTGCCTCCGGGGAATGAAAAACCATGAAAATCATGAAAAAAACAATTGGAACCACCCGATTCCAGGATTTCCGGTTGTTTTTGTCACACATTTTCATGATGAACAATTTCGTCGGTTTTCAAAAGATGAATACCTGACAAAATTACGAGTTTAACCTGGATTTCATATCATTCCGTGATAAATATAGACAGGATGGCCCCAGGCCTGGAATAGGTTTCCCATATAAATCATCGCCGGTTCAGATAATTCCCGGAATAAACGGGGAGGGCCTTCTATCCAGAATGGGTTTGTGGTAAAAAGAAAACCAGCTCAACCGATCTTTCAGGATTATATATTCGGGAAAGAAATTCCCACTACAAGCGGCATCAGTCCGGGACCTTTACCTTCCCTGAACAGGGGAGTCATTCCATAATTGGCAAAAAGGCAAAGATCACCCAGGCCGATTCTGCCGGTTAATTCATACTTCAGGGGAGAAATGTTAAAATTTCCACGTTCTTTGTCTTTTGAGCCCGTATATTTGATTTTTGTGTGCGATCCGATGTTCAGTCCGCCAATGATTCCTGCAGAAATGGTAAGCCTTTTAGCGTTGAATTTCAACGGTGTGGCAACTTCAAGCAACAGAGGGACGGTCAGGTATGATACGCTTAATTTGCTTTTTTTCAAACCATCGGAATTGAGATAAACCGGCATGATTCTTCCCGAAACAAGGTCTTTTTCAATCGTGACCGGCTGGTCGAAACGAAAATCCATAAAACTCAGTCCCATACCGGTAACAAGTCCAAATGTATTCCTGTCGTTTCTGAAAGTCATTTCAGCGAAATTCAAGTCGACAGTAAGCGATTTACCATAATTCAGATCAAAGAATTCATTTCCGTTGTAATCCGAAAAATCGGTTTCGCTGAACATGTTAAAGCCCAACCCGATTCCTGCCCATTGTCCATTCAGCCGGTGATGGTCACCTTTACTTTCCTTCGGTTTCCTGGAAACGTTGATCTCCGTTGCGTTGTCGGCTTCAATTACATCAAATACCCTTCGTCCGATCCGGATGCGGGTAGTATCTCCCCGTTCGTCGGTCGTAATAAAAACTCCGTTGTTTTCTCCAACTTTGACTTTAGTGCCGGTACTGTCTTCTACCACCGTCACTACGTTTTTGTTCATCACCCTGACTTTGGTGGAGTCCTGCCCATAGTTTAAAAAAAACTGACCCAATGCCAGAAAAAGTAAAATGATCCGTTTCATGCCTTTTTGTTTTACATTACGACGGATGAGATTTGCCGGATGTTACAGCATCCTGAAAAAATAAACGGACCTTTCTGATCAAATGATTTTGATCAGGGTATTCCCAACTTCGATGATGTCACCTTTTCTCAGTTTAGCGCGCCGGCGGTATTCCGTATTTCCATTACGTTTAACCAATCCTTCATCGACCATCATTTTTGCATGACCTCCGGATTCGCTCAACTGCAGATATTTCAATAACCTGATCAGTTCGATATATTCATCGTTCAGTTCAAATTCCATCATTTTTGTGCTTATTTTTTTTTCAATTCTTCCCTCAACTTCCGTGTGAGACCAGCTACCACAATTTGGTATGAATCGTCGATCCATCTTTTCAGTAGGACATCCGGAACGGCTCTGGTGTCGGTGATGTTGTTCCAATGGATATGGCTCAGGTGTGATGCAGGGGTGACACACGACCACTCCTCCCTCATTTCAATGATCTTTTCAGGGGTGTTCTTCAGAGCAATCCCAATCTTGCCTTCCAGGTCGGCAATGCAGAAGATTTTACTCATTACCTTGAATACCAGGGAGTTTTCATCAAAGGGGAATCCTTCACTCACTCCGGGATGGGCAAGGCAATATTCACGGATTTCTTCTGCATTCATGATTGTAACCATTCATTGGATTTTCATTTTGACAGGAGAAAAACAATCCACTTGTCATAAAAGGGTAGAATTAAAGGCGTTGTCATAATGCTCAAGTTCATAGGAATCGGGGCCAGTAAAAACAATGATGATCAGGTCGAAACGTGCATCTCCTTTCCATCCGGTCAGTTGAACCCAGGCATCGGCTGCTTCAATGATTTGTTTCATTTTTTTATCAGACAAAGCCTCGGAAGGATGTGAAAATCCCTCGCCGGTTCGTGATTTTACCTCCACAATGACCAGTTCATCATTTTCCCTTGCAATGATGTCCAGTTCGAGGTGGCCATAATACCAATTGGTATGGATGATGCTGTACCCTTTTTTCTCAAGGTACTGGCGGGCAATCTGTTCAGCAGTATCGCCGGTAGCCCGTGACGACGGTTTTTTTTTCCCTTGCATGTATGTGAGATTTCAGAAATAATCGATGTCATGATGATCTGTTTTTTTTATTTGCGCTCCGGGGCAAGGGAGCTGTTTTCTGCTCCGGCTTCCAGAGTATACATACCGCCGCAGATAAGGGGCAGGTTGGGTTGTTCGTGCCCCGAAGGAAAGCCGAAGGCCACAGGATAGCCATAATCCCTGACGGCGTCGAGAATGATTTCCCTGTATTCTTTTCCGAAAGGGGTGTCGTTGTCTTTCATATTTGTGAAATAGCCTGCCACCAGTCCGGCCAGTTTTTCCAGTTTTCCGGCCAGCCGTAAACTGACCATCATCCGGTCGAGGTGATAGAGATATTCGCCGATTTCTTCGATAAAGAGGATTTTTCCCCTTGTATCGGTGTCGAAAGGGGTTCCGGTCAGGCTGTAAAGGAGGGAGAGGTTACCCCCGATCAGAGGAGCAGTGGTTTTCCCGGGCCGGTTTAAAAGGTCGCCCTTCCAGGTGGTGGTTTTCTTATCACCCCCGAGAAGCGCCATCAGACTGCGGAAGCTTTCATTGGGAAGGCCTGATTCAGTGAAGCAGTGACGACACATGGAACCGTGAACCGAACAGTAACCCAGGTGTTCAAGTGCACAGAGAAGCAGGGTGATGTCGCTGTACCCCGCCACCCATTTGGGATGTCTTATGAAGCCACTGAAATCGAGATACTCCAGCAGGCGGATGGCCCCGTAACCTCCCCGGGAGCAGATAATGGCATTCACGTAGGGATCATCGAAGGCTTCCTGCAGATCGGCCAGCCGATCCCGATCGGATCCGGCATATTGGTAGCACTGGCTTGCGGCATGTTTTCCCAGTTCAGCCTTGTAACCTAAAGACCGAAGCCACTCTATCGCATTGAGCAGCGGTTCTGCTTCGCATTTTCCGGCAGGGGATACGATTCGGATCAAAGAGCCGGGTTTTAGAAAAGGTGGTAAGATTGCTGCCATAATAAATTTTAAAGCTAAAAATTAGGAGACAATTCTCCAACAATACGGAACGGTTTTTGAAAATTGAAAAATCTAATGACTTTAGCCGACCTGTCATCATCCGGATCGTTCATTAATTTTCGCCCGGTCAGGTGTTATCTCCCGTTCATCCAAAGGCCGGGGCAAAAAAATGAATTATCTTTGTACTCCTCACAGAAAATTACGATTCATGAATGGTTTCAAGCGTACTCTGATCACTTCGGCCCTTCCATATGCCAACGGGCCGGTACATATCGGCCACCTGGCAGGGGTTTATGTTCCTGCTGACATTTACGCCCGTTATCTCCGGCTCCGGGGCGAAGAAGTTCTTTTTATTGGCGGTTCCGACGAACACGGGGTACCCATCACCCTGAAGGCTAAAAACGAGGGGATCACACCCCAGGATGTAGTCGATAAGTACCATGCCATGATCAGGGATTCATTTGAAAAACTAGGAATCTCTTTCGACGTATATTCCAGGACAAGTGCCCCCATTCATTATGAGACTGCTGCTGCATTTTTCAAAAAGCTCTATGACGAGGGGAAATTCGTTGAAAAAACCTCAGAGCAGTATTATGATGATGAGACCGGACAATTTCTGGCCGATCGGTATATCGTGGGAACCTGCCCGAAATGTGGATTTGAAAAGGCTTATGGTGATCAGTGTGAAAGTTGCGGAACCTCCCTGAGTCCCACCGAATTATTAAACCCCCGATCGATGCTCAGCGGCAATACTCCTGTACTAAAGGAAACCAAGCACTGGTACCTGCCACTCGACCAGTATGAGTCCTGGTTGAAGGAATGGATACTGGATGGGCACAAAGAATGGAAGCCCAATGTTTACGGTCAGTGCAAATCATGGCTTGACAGTGGTCTTCTACCCAGGGCAGTAACACGAGATCTTGACTGGGGGGTACCTGTACCTCTCGAAGGAGTTACCGGAAAGGTGTTGTATGTGTGGTTTGATGCCCCAATCGGGTATATTTCTGCTACCCGAGAACTGACTCCGGATTGGGAAAAGTGGTGGAAAGATCCCGAGACCCGGATGATCCATTTCATCGGCAAAGACAACATTGTTTTTCACTGTATCATTTTCCCCGCCATGTTGAAAGCCGAGGGGAGTTATAATCTACCTGACAATGTTCCTGCAAATGAGTTTCTGAACCTGGAAGGAGAGAAAATATCAACATCCCGGAACTGGGCTGTCTGGCTCCATGAGTATCTTATGGATTTTCCGGGCAGGGAAGATGTTTTGAAATATGTTTTGACAGCCAATGCGCCCGAGACAAAGGACAACGATTTCAGCTGGAAAGATTTTCAGGCCCGGAACAACAGCGAACTGGTTGCCATATTGGGAAATTTTGTAAACAGGGCATTGGTGCTGACGCAAAAGTATTTCAACAACGAAGTTCCGGCCCCGGGAGTCCTGAGTGAATACGACAGGCAAACCCTCCGGGCTGTTGGAGAGATCAGGTCAGAGATTGAAAGAAGCCTCGACAATTTCAGGTTCCGCGAGGCTTTGAAAAATGCCATGGACATTGCACGGCTCGGAAACAAGTATCTGGCAGATGAGGAACCATGGATTGTTATTAAACAGGATGCCGAAAGGGTGAAAACCATTCTTCATGTTTGTTTGCAAATGACAGCAAATATTACCATAGCCATGGAGCCGTTCCTGCCGTTCAGCATGGAAAAACTACGCCGGTTTCTAAACCTTGGAAAGTTGCCCTGGAATATGCTGGGAAAACCCGATCTTCTTTCTGCAGGTCATCGGTTGAACCATTCACACCTCCTGTTTGAAAAAGTAGAAGATGCAGATGTTGAGAAACAGGTTCAAAAACTGCTTGATACCAAAAAAGCCAATGAATCGGCCATCTTTATACCAAATCCTGCCAGGGAAAACATCACATTTGACCAGTTCAGCTCTATGGATATCAGGGTAGGAACAGTTCTTGAAGCTGTAAAAGTACCTAAAACACAAAAATTGCTGAAGCTTATTATTGACACCGGCATTGACAAACGCACCGTGGTTTCCGGAATAGCCGAATACTACTCTCCGGAAGAAATCACAGGCAGGCAGGTATGTGTTCTTGTTAACCTTGAGTCCAAACCGTTGAAAGGTATTGAATCGAAAGGGATGATTCTATGTGCGCAGGACACAGGCGGAAAACTTGTGTTGGTTTCACCGGAGAGGTTGGTTGAAAACGGATCAGAAGTAAAATAAAACATTTTGAAAAGCGTCAACGAAAGTTGGCGCTCCTCCGTAAACTACCATGCTGTTTTTACGGGTTGGTGGTTTACACAACATAACTTCACCGCTTCCGGTTCCGGGAGCGGTTTTATGCTTCCATGTAATTCCGAAAAACAACATAATCCATTATGAATAGCTGAAACTTTCATTTCAGGGAGTATACAAAACCTTTGTTTTTACGCAGATACTCATTAATTTTACTTTTTTTGAATCCATATTATGTGGAGTAACTGGGATATTTTCCATCCGAGCATCTGGGGGATCATTTCTCTTGTGTTTCTGATCACCTCTTTGTCTATAGCAGTTATTGTTATATACGAAAAGCGTTCTCCATATAAAACAGCTGCATGGATACTTGCGCTGGTATTACTTCCCATTGTGGGCCTGGTGTTCTACCTGATATTTGGACAGGAATACCGGAAAAACAAAATGTTTTCAAAGCGTGGACTGAAGAATCTTGGCAGGTTCAGAACATTGGCCAGCAGGCAGTTAAGCAGGCTCCAGAAAAATGAACTCCGGCTACCGGAAGCAGCCATGGAAAAGGAAAAAATCGTCAGACTTCTGATGAACAATTCGCATAGTCTGCTTACTACGGGAAACCATCTGAAAATTCTGAACAACGCTTCTGAAACGTATGATGCAATTTTTTCGGAACTTGAAAAAGCGAGACATCATATTCACCTTGAATACTATATTGTAGAAGATGATGAAATCGGAAACCAGCTGAAAGAGATTCTTATACGCAAAAGCCTGCAGGGGGTGGAAGTGAGGATGATTGTGGATGATGTGGGCAGCTGGGGATTAAGCCGAAAATACCTCCGTGAGTTAAGAAATGCGGGAATTGATATACAACCGTTTATGGAGGTGAGGTTTCCCCGATTGACATCAAGGGTGAACTACCGGAATCATAGAAAGATCATCGTCATTGACGGAACCGTTGGTTTTACCGGGGGAATCAATTTTGCCGACCGTTATATTAAAGGATTGAAAAGAATCGGTTTCTGGAGAGACACCCATCTTCAAATAGAAGGGGATGCCGTTGCCTGTCTTCAGATCATTTTTGCAGCCGACTGGTTTTTTATTAAGCATCAAAACCTGAAAGGTACCGGATATTATAGAACGATGGGTGAAGGGAAAGGTCCGGCGGTTCAGATCAGTGCAAGCGGACCGGATTCAAACTGGGATTCTATAGAACAGGCTTTTTTCAGTGCAATTACAGGCGCAAAGGAAAAGGTGGTCATTGTTACGCCATACCTGATGCCGCCACCTTCCATTCATACCGCACTGAAAATCTCAGCATTAAGCGGAGTCGATGTTCAAATACTTATACCTGAATTTTCGGATTCCACAACCACAAAATGGTGTTCTTTTTCGTTTGTGGAGGATTTGCTTGAAGCGGGTGTCCGGATATTTTTTTACCAGAAAGGATTTATTCACAGCAAATTACTGATGGTCGACCATATATTTTCCAGCATTGGTACAACCAATCTTGACTTCAGGAGCATGGAGACCAATTTCGAAATCAATGCATTTATTTATGACAGGAATTTTACGATGCAATTGATGGAACACTATCAGAAGGATTTACTCGATAGCCGTGAAATCATTTATTCAGAATGGAAAAAACGACCGTGGACATCCAGGATGAAAGAATCGCTGGCGCACCTGATCAGTGCGCTGTATTAAGAAATTACTCCGGATGTTTACCGGATGTCACCTTCATATAGCAGATTAGTTG
>CAYNBE010000074.1:0-14800 GCA_964395045.1 uncultured Prolixibacteraceae bacterium
CAGCCGATTTTCAGAAACATATTCTTTTTTGGCACTCCGGTTTCCAGCCTTTTTGTATATGCCAGGGCAATAGACACCCCGACAATGAAAATAAAAAACGGAAAGATCAGGTCCGTAGGGGTGATCCCATGCCATGGTTTGTGTAACAGCGGAGTATATACATGGCTCCAGCTTCCCGGATTGTTCACCATGATCATGGAGGCAATCGTGAAACCCCTGAAAGCATCAAGGGAAATCAAACGTTCATTTTCTTTCATATATCTGGATTTTCAGGTTATCAGATAGTTCTTTGGCGTTATCGTTAAATAACGAGATGATCAATTAGCCAATCTATGAAATATTCTGTTACAAAAAACATTTCGTTGCTCCTTTTTTATGCACTTTAAGGTTTGTACCTGTCGGAGTGCCTGAGCCTTTCTTTCCCTGACGGCGAACAGATTCTGATATTCCGAGGAATCATCAGCAAACACTATTTGGATCATCCTGAGGTAAAAGCCAGTTTTTTACTGGAAATGTGAGCAGTAAATGCTGAAAGATAAAACCAGGAATTTTACAAATGGTTCCAAACAACCGATCAGCCAGGATTTATAGTCAGGACCGGTTGAAGATTATGGTGAAATCAGGCTGATGGCTTTTGATACTGCAGGTAACCCAGGCATAATAACCCTGGTAAAATAGTTGAAGGTATCAGCCGGGATATGTTTTCTTAAATGTACATCCTTCCTGATTCCGGCCATTATCCGGGGTCTGGTAAAGATTCCCTTTCCCGGTTAGAGGTTTGATTTCTCTTTTTTTCAAAAAACTGTCTGATCAACCCCGAGCATTCTGCCTGCATGATCCCTTCCAATACCTGAGTTTTCGGGTGCAGGGCTCCGGGGGCGAATTTCCTGTATCCTTTCTTTTCGTCGGCGGTGCCAAAAACCACTCTTCCGGTTTGTGCCCATCCCAAAGCACCGGCACACATGACGCACGGTTCGACTGTCACATATACCGTACACTGGTCAAGGTATTTTCCCCCAAGCTGGTTGGCAGCGGCGGTGATTGCCTGCATTTCGGCATGGGCTGTCACATCGTTCAGCAGTTCGGTCAGGTTGTGGGCACGGGCAATGGTCCTGCCTCCTGCCACAACAACTGCACCAATTGGTATCTCTCCCTTGGCAAGTGCTGTTTTTGCTTCGGACAGCGCCATTTTCATAAAATATTCATCTTCCCTGTATCTGTTCTGTTCCATGTTTGAAGACAACTTTCAAATTTCGGTTAAAGTTGTTAAATTTTGTCTATTTTCGCAACGCATCAAAAAACGATCATATATGTACAGGACAAATACATGCGGAGAACTGCGCCGGGAGCATTGCGGTCAGGAAGTGACACTTGCAGGATGGGTACAACGGGTTCGTGACCTTGGGGCTATGTCGTTTATTGACCTTCGCGACCGGTATGGCATCACCCAGCTTGTGGTTGATGAGAATTCTCCAGAAGAAGTCAGAAACCATGTTTCGCATTTGGGAAGAGAATTTGTCGTACAGGCAAAAGGAATGGTTCGGGAACGGTCGAACCGGAATAAAAACCTTCCCACCGGAGATATTGAAATAGAAGTCAATTCACTAAAGGTTTTGAGTTCATCCATTGTTCCCCCTTTCACCATTCAGAACGATACCGACGGTGGAGATGACCTGAGGATGAAATTCCGTTACCTCGATCTGCGCCGTCCTGTTATCCAGCAAAACCTTTTTCTCAGGGCAAGGATGGCCCATGTTACCCGGGCGTATCTGGCCGACAAGGGATTTATCGAAGTGGAAACCCCGGTGTTGTTTAAATCTACTCCCGAAGGCGCACGCGATTTTTTAGTACCCTCAAGAATGAACCCCGGACATTTCTATGCCCTTCCCCAATCCCCCCAGATACTGAAACAGCTTCTGATGGTGGCAGGTTTTGATAAGTATTTCCAGATTGTGAAATGTTTCAGGGATGAGGATCTCCGAGCCGACCGGCAGCCCGAGTTCACACAAATCGACTGTGAAATGTCGTTCGTCGAACAAAATGATGTATTGGACATCTTCGAAGGCTTGACCCGGCACCTGTTAAAGGAAATAATTGGTTCTGAATCAGATGTTTTTCCCAGGATGCCCTATTCGGAAGCCATGGAACAATATGGATCCGATAAACCGGACATCCGTTTTGATATGAAACTTGTTGACCTGACAAGGCTCTTGAAAGGAAAAGGCTTTCAGCTCTTCGATCAGTCGGATTATGTAGGTGGGATTTGTGTGAAAAGTTGTGCGGAATACACAAGGAAGCAGCTCGATGAACTTACAGAATGGGTTAAAAGACCGCAAATCGGAGCCAAAGGATTGATTTATCTAAGGCTGAGCCAGGATGGTACCATCAAATCTTCGGTCGACAAATTTTTCAATCCTGAAGAATTGAAGGAGCTGACATTCCATTTCAGGGCAAATGCCGGTGATTTGATCCTGATCATTCCGGGAGACAGGGAAAAAACACAGATGGCTTTGGGTTCCCTCAGGATTGAAATGGCCAACAGGCTGGGCCTGCGTCCTAAAAACAGCTTCCAGCCCCTCTGGGTGGTTGATTTTCCATTGCTGGAGTGGAATAAAGAAGCTTCACGATGGACGGCCATGCACCATCCTTTCACATCTCCCAAGCCTGAAGATATTCAGTTACTGGAAACTAATCCGGGAGCGGTGAGGGCAAATGCCTATGACCTTGTGATCAATGGCGTGGAAGTCGGAGGTGGGTCGGTCCGGATTTTTGACTCGGGGTTACAGGCAAAAATGTTCAGGGTACTGGGTTTTACTCCTGAACAGGCCGAAGCACAGTTCGGATTCCTGATGAATGCCTTTCAATACGGGGCTCCCCCTCATGCGGGGATCGCATTTGGATTCGACAGGCTGGTCTCGCTGTTTGCAGGCCTCGATTCCATCCGTGATGTGATTGCATTCCCCAAAAACAATTCGGGGCGTGATGTTATGAACGACTCTCCGGCCCCAGTTTCTTCAGAACAGCTCGAAGAACTCAACCTGATCATAAAAGCTCCACGTCAGTGATGGTAGGGATCAAATAAAAAAGGCTGCCTTTCGGGGACAGCCTCTTTTTGATTATAGGTTTTCCGTTCGTTTTCTCGCAGAATAATTGATGTGCAGGGCTGAAGCTCTTCTCAATTCCTGTTTGATGTCCTGAACAATTTTCATCTTGGTGAATTCATCTATTTTCAGCGAAGTGACCATCATGGGGACTTCTGCTTCATCCCTTGCCTGCCTCTCCATAATAATGTAATCGACAATGTCGCTAACTTCGGCAAACTGGTCGTTCAGCTGTATCCTAGGTTCGTTTCCGTAAACCCTTTGGTATTGGACATGCGGAACTCCCACATAAATATAACTGACCAGGGACTTCTTTTCCAGTTTGGTAAGTTCTGTAGCATGGGGAAGTACCTGTCTTACTTTGAGTGTAACTTCCCTCATAGAGGTACTGACCATGAAAAAGAAAAGAAGCATGAAAACAATATCAGGCAGAGATGCTGTGGAAATGGGTGGAGTTTCCTTTTTGCCTTTTTTTCCAAATTTGCGCATGTTATTTCCCTCCTACTCTTTTGGGTTCGGCTTCAGAAATCCTTTGAGGATAAATTTCGCGTATAGCATCCTGTTCAGCTTTGGAAAGCTTGTCATAATGCTTGTTGAATTGTTTCATCGCCAGTTCATCCCGAAGTTCATTGATGGCACCAACAAGCTCATTCTGAACTGCAAGATAGGTTCCATATTGAGTCCCCAGGTCGTTTTGAAGGGAAATTACCCCTTCCGATACTTCTGTAGGCCCGAAGAATTCAATATCCTTTATTTTCTTTTCTGGAAGCGTTTCCAGATTGTTGGGATTTGCCATAAATTCCTTGGCCTTTTCACGGATATCCTTCAGCTGTGCCCACTGCCCCTCTACCAGGATATTGTTGTCCCTGTTTACCAGGACAATAAACACATTCCGCTCCTTGATGGGCGGGGAGTCATCTTTCTCGACATCCGGCGCCATTGGCGGCAGTCTTCTTTCCAGGCCGCTGTCGACATCCATGGTGGTGGTCACCATAAAGAAGATCAGCAGAAGGAAAGCAATATCGGCCAGCGACGCAGACGGTATTTCCGGTGTTTTTTTTGCCATAACAATTAATTTAGCAGGATATTAAAGCATTGTATCCCGTTATTTTTTCACATAACGTGATAGTGATGAGAAGAGGACAGAAATAATTGCAATCCCGATGAGGAAATAGCAGGTGATCAATCCTGTGTCTACCCATTTTGACACCTTAGGTGTAAGGGTTCCATTATCAATAAATTTCTGTACGCCGGGAAATTTCGGCATATCACCCGATGAAAGAAAATAAGCAATCAGGACGACGATCACCATGAACCCAACCCCAAGCAAACTTCCTTTTGCTGACTTGAAATCAGTGAATAGTTGCAACAGCGCAAAAATCAAGGCCAATCCCCCGGCAAGAAACAACAAAATATAAGCCCAGGTTAAATTGGTACTGATCCATGCGTTCATTTTGGGATCTTTTGCGACATTACTGATATTGGACATCATCGAAACCAACAGCACTGCCGTAACGACAATAATAATCCCTAAAATGATGAACGATAAACGGTTACCTTTATTCATGCTTCAATTATTTTTTCAGGTTGTGTTTTACAAGCAGGTCGATGAACGAAATCGACGAATCTTCCATGTCGCCTACCACCGATTCAATTTTGTTGGCAAGGTAATTGTAAAAAATCTGAAGGATAATAGCTACGATAAGCCCACCGACGGTAGTAATCAATGCCACTTTGATACCTGCAGCCACAAGGGTGGGGGAGATGTCGCCGGCAACTTCGATGGCATCAAAAGCCTGGATCATCCCGATTACCGTTCCGAGGAACCCGAGCATAGGGGCCAGGGCAATAAACAAAGCGATCCAGGTAAGACCTCTTTCCATCAGGCTGGATTGAACACCCCCGTAAGAAACGATCGATTTTTCAACCACATCGAGGCCCTCATGTGCCCTGTCAAGTCCCTGGTAAAATATCGAAGCAACCGGGCCACGCGTATTCCGGCACACATCTTTTGCAGCGTCAACGCCGCCGTTGCTTAAAGCATCTTCAACTTTGGCCAGCAATTTCTTTGTGTTTGTGGTGGCAAGGTTCAGATAAATGACTCTTTCAATAGCAAAAGCAAGACCGAGAATAAGGCAAAGAAGGATGGCTGTCATGAATCCGGGGCCGCCCTCGATGAATTTTTGCTTTAATGCACTGTGAAGGGACTTTCCTTCTTCAGCTTTGGCTGCGGCTTGTTCGACAGCATCAACTGCAGGGGCAGGTGCCGGAGCAGCTGTTGAATCCACTGCCTGGGCAGTAGGAGCTGCCGTCTTAGCCTGGGCAACTACGGTGTTTGATGCGACAAAAAGAAGCATCCCGAATACAGCAATCAACGCAAATAGTTTTTTCATAATTTTTGTGAATTTAATTAATAATCTTCTTGATTTTTATTGTTCTGATTTTTGTTCCAAATTTATAATTTCGTTGACATTATTCAAAGCTGCAATCATTTTTTTCATTTGCAACCACCATTATTTTCAATCACCTGCATTTTTCTGCAAGAACTTTTCATCCTGAAAACCTGCGGAGAGAGGGGGATTCGAACCCCCGGTCCCGTTTCGCGGGACACACGCTTTCCAGGCGTGCCAGTTAAACCACTCCTGCATCTCTCCGGAATTTTGGCATTCCTGTTAAAGCGGCGAAAAATACAAAAAAATCAATTAAAAAATCACAACTTACCCGCTGATTTCACCACTCAGGCTTTTATTCAGGTAAATCTTTACCTCTTCTGTCGACAAGCCCTGGCCAAATAAAAACATAAGCTTTGTAACAGCAGCTTCGGTGGTCATATCCCTTCCACTGATAACCCCGGCGTTTAAAAGTTCCATGCTGGTTTCGTACTGCCCCATTTGTACACTTCCCCCCTGACATTGTGATACATTCAGAATGATGACATTTTTCCTGATCGCCCTGCGGATGGCATTGATCAGCCACCTGGTGGTGGGTACATTCCCTGATCCGTACGATTCCAGCACTACTCCCTTCAATCCACGGATGTTCAGAATGCTTTCAAAAACCTCTTTGCTGATCCCGGGAAACATCTTCAGGATGGCTACATTCCCGTCGAATCCGGTCTGAACTTTGAGAATTCCCTTGTTTTCAGGGTAATGGATGAAATCGCTGTTGTACCGGATGTCGACTCCGGCTGTCGCCAGGGCGGGGTAGTTCTCTGAGATAAATGCGCTGAAATTCTGAGAGTCCTGTTTTACCGTGCGGTTTCCCCTGAATAGTTTGAAATCAAAATATATACAGACTTCAGGAACCATTGCATGTCCGTCCTTCCTGGCTGCTGCAATCTCAATAGCTGTTATCAGGTTTTCCTTTCCATCGGTCCGAAGCGTTCCGATTGGAAGCTGGGAGCCGGTCAGAATAATCGGTTTGTCGAGATTAACAAACATATAACTCAGGGCAGAGGCAGTGTAGGCCATTGTATCGGTCCCGTGCAATATCACAAACCCATCGAAACGATTATAGTTCCTGTGAATGGTCAGGGCAATCTTTTCCCAAATGGCCGGTGTTACATTTGATGAATCAATAGGTGGGTTAAAGGGGACCGATTTGATCCTGTATCCGAATTTTTTCAGCTCAGGAACTTCTTCCTGTATCTGGTCAAATCTGATAGGGGCGAGCGAACCAGTCAGGGGGTTCTGCGCCATTCCGATGGTGCCTCCCGTGTAGATGATAAGGACAGATGCCCTGCTGCCGTTCATATCATTCATGCCTTTGATCCTCAAACCAGGTTAAAAATCTTGTCAGCATTAGCGGTTGTAATCCCGGAGATTTCTTCAAGGGTCATCCCGAAAATCTCAGCTACCTTTTCAGCTGTGTAAACCATATAACTGCTCTCATTCCGGTTGCCCCTTTTGGGAACAGGAGTTAACCAGGGAGCATCGGTCTCGAGAACCAGCCTTTCCGGTCCGGTTTTTTCAAGAACTTCTGGAAGTATACTGTTCTTGTAAGTGACCACTCCCCCAATTCCGAGATAAAACCCTGCGGCAACAATCCTGGAAGCCTCTTCAATGGAACCTGAAAAACAATGGAAGATACCGCAAAGGTTCCCATCCTGCTCCTTTTCCAATACCGTCATAACCTCGGAAAATGAATTCCGTACGTGGATAACCAATGGCATATCATACATTCCGGCTGCACGGATTTGCTGTCTGAATGCATCTTCCTGTTCTTTTGCATAGGTTGTGTCCCAGTACAGGTCAATTCCTGTTTCGCCAATTCCGAAGAAACGCCCCTTTTCGAGGATGCTGAAAACCTTGTCAAGTTCCCTGCTGTATTCAGGCCCGACCGATGAAGGGTGAAGCCCCATCATCGGATAACAAACCGATGGGTACCGTGCGGCTGTTTTCAAAAGATTCTCTGCCGATGCAACATCGATATTGGGCATCATAATCCGGTTAACACCTGCCCCGATCGATCGTTCAATCACCGAATCCCTGTCATCGTCGAATTCACGGATATAAATATGTGAATGGGTATCTGTCAGCATACAATTGTTTTTACAACCGGCACAAAGTTAAAAGAAACCATATAACAGCATTCTGTTTTATGGTTACTTTCTCTTTTTTTCACCGGCCGGATCCGGATAGTGTTGACTGTAGAAAAATCAGGACAGAGTGTCTGTTCCGAAAGTCCTATACGATTCCTTGTGCAAGCATAGCTTCGGCAACCTTAACAAATCCACCGATGTTCGCTCCCTTCACATAGTCAACTTTGCTGCCTTCCTGCCCGTAGGTGACACAGGTCTGGTGTATATCTTGCATAATCACCTGCAGTTTCTGATCTACTTCTTCACGCGACCAGTTGATTCTCATGCTGTTCTGGGTCATCTCCAGGCCCGATACTGCCACTCCTCCTGCATTGACAGCTTTGCCGGGCGCAAAATCGATGTGCCGGTTCAGATATTCAACGGCTTCGGCTGTGCAACCCATGTTAGAAGCTTCTCCAACCAGAAAACAACCGTTTTTGACTAGTTCCTTTGCATCGTCGAGGTTCAGCTCGTTCTGTGTGGCACAGGGGATGGCAATGTCTGCCATTGTTTCCCAGGGCTTTCTTCCCGGAATAAACCTCGCCCCGAATTCCCTGCTGTAAGGTTCAACAATATCCTGGTTACTCGCTCTGAGCTCAAGCAGATAATCTACTTTTTCGCCGGAAATTCCTTCCGGATCGTAGATATACCCATCGGGGCCCGATATAGTGATCACTTTTCCGCCAAGTTCGTTGATTTTCAGGATCGCACCCCAGGCAACATTTCCAAAGCCGGAGATTGCAAAGGTATGCCCGGCAATATCTTTACCAAGCCTTCTCAGCATGTGCCTGACGAAATAGACAGCCCCGAATCCTGTAGCTTCCGGTCTGATCAGGCTGCCTCCCCAGCCAATCCCTTTTCCTGTCAGAACACCGGTGAATTCGTTTTTTAATCTTTTGTACTGCCCGTAAAGGTACCCGATTTCGCGGCCTCCGACTCCGATATCTCCTGCAGGAATATCCGTATCAGCTCCAATGTGCCGGTAAAGTTCAGTCATGAACGACTGGCAGAAACGCATGATTTCTGCATCTGATTTCCCTTTGGTGCTGAAATCAGAACCTCCTTTTCCTCCTCCCATGGGAAGGGTGGTCAGGCTGTTCTTGAATGTCTGTTCAAATCCCAGAAATTTCAGAATACTAAGGGTTACAGTGGCATGAAACCGTAAACCGCCTTTGTAAGGCCCGATGGCAGAATTGAATTCCACCCTGTATCCACGGTTAATCTGAACCTCTCCCCTGTCATCGACCCATGGGACCCGGAAAATGATGGTCCTCTCAGGTTCACACATCCTTTCCAGAATTTTATTCGACTTATATTTAGGATTCTTCTGATAAAAGTCCCACACCGATTCGGCTACCTCCTGTACTGCCTGATGAAACTCCTTTTCCCCCGGAGTCCTCATTTTCAGGCTTTCCATAAATTCATTTATTTCAGTTTTCATAGTTAAAAAAATTGTATTAACATGTCAAATGTAGGGAAGTTGTTTGTGAAAACACTGGACAAATATCGAAAATGGGAAAAATTATTATTCAGAATATCAAAATATTACATGCTATTTGTCATGGCAAAAACCACTTACTGACAAACATCAGGGTTTCAGAGGCAAAAAAGAAACCATCGCATGGCTCTTTTTCCATTCAGAAGTGGGCTATCCCCCAAAAAAAGAGGCTGCCGGAAACAGGCAGCCTCTGTCATGCTATTTCTGGTTAGATTACATCATTCCACCCATGCCTCCTCCCATTCCGGGATTTGCCATAGCTGGTTTCTCTTCTTTGATTTCCACAATCACGGTTTCGGTTGTAAGCATCATGCCGGCAATAGAAGCTGCATTTTCAAGGGCAACGCGTGAGACTTTGGCAGGATCGATCACCCCTGCTTCATACAGGTTCTGGAATTCGCCGACCCTGACATTGTATCCATAATCGCCTTTGCCTTCGCGAACTTTCTGCACAATCACGGCACCCTCTTTGCCTGCATTGGCAACAATCTGACGAAGAGGTTCCTCAATAGCCCTCTTGATGATTTCGATACCAGTCTGTTCATCATCATTCTCGACCGGAATACCATTGAGTGAATCAATGGCACGCAGATAAGCCACGCCACCACCCGGAACAATACCTTCTTCAACAGCGGCACGGGTTGCACTCAGGGCATCATGGACCCTGGCTTTCTTTTCCTTCATTTCCATTTCAGAGGCGGCACCTACGTAAATGACTGCAACCCCTCCGGCCAGTTTGGCAAGTCTCTCCTGAAGTTTCTCCCGGTCGTAATCAGAGGTGGTGAGTTCAATCTGTTTCTTAATCATATTTACGCGGGCTGTGATCATTTTGGAATCGCCCCGGCCTCCTACAATGGTGGTGTTCTCCTTGTCAACAGTTACTTTCTCGGCCTGGCCCAGCATATCAAGAGTGGTTTGTTCAAGTTTCATGCCCTTTTCTTCGGTGATGACATTTCCACCGGTAAGAACGGCAATATCTTCAAGCATTTCTTTTCGGCGGTCACCAAAACCGGGAGCTTTAACAGCAGCTACTTTCAATGCCCCCCGCAAACGGTTCACCACCAGCGTGGCAAGTGCTTCCCCGTCAACATCCTCAGCTATGATCAGTAGCGGACGGCCACTCTGTGCTGTCTGTTCCAGCACCGGAAGAAGATCTTTCATGGTGCTGATTTTCTTGTCGTGGATCAGGATGTACGGATTATCGAGTTCTGCTGCCATTTTTTCAGTGTCGGTGACGAAGTAGGGCGAAATATATCCCCTGTCGAACTGCATTCCTTCCACCACATCGACATAAGTATCGGTGCCTTTTGACTCCTCAATGGTGATCACCCCTTCCTTATGCACTTTTTCCATTGCTTCGGCGATCAGTTTTCCGATTGCCTCATCGTTATTGGCCGATACTTTTGCGACTGATTCAATCTTCGCATAATCATCACCAACATTTTGAGCCTGATTTTTCAGGCTTTCAACGACCTTCTCCACAGCTTTATCGATCCCACGTTTCAAATCCATCGGATTGGCTCCTGCTGCAACATTTTTTAATCCAACTGCAACAATCGACTGGGCCAGGACTGTGGCAGTCGTGGTTCCGTCGCCTGCATCATCCCCTGTTTTGGAAGCTACTTCCTTCACCATTTGGGCACCCAGGTTTTCATAGGCATCCGCAAGTTCGATCTCTTTGGCAACTGTTACCCCGTCCTTGGTGATCTGGGGAGCCCCGAATTTCTTCTCAATAACCACATTGCGACCTTTGGGGCCCAATGTAACTTTTACTGCATCTGCAAGTTTGTCAACACCTTTTTTCAGGAGATCCCTTGCTTCGATATTGTTCTTAATTTCTTTTGCCATTTTTAATCATATTTAAATAATTGTAAACTCAAGTAATTACAAAATGTACAGTACATCATTCTGTGACATCAGCAAATAGTCTGTTCCATCGAGAGTAAGCGTAGTGCCCGAATATTTCCCGTAGTAAACAGTATCACCGATTTTCAGTTCCATCGGTTCTTTTTTCTTCCCTTCGCCTACGAGAACAACTGTTCCAACCTGTGGTTTTTCCTTTGCTGAATCGGGAATAATGATCCCGCTTGCTGTTTTGGTTTCGGCTTCCTGTGGTTGTACCAAAATTTTCCCCGCAAGAACTCTGCCTTTTAATTCTGCCATAGTTTTCATTTTTTTATAATTACACATTAAATGATTTAGAATTTCGACTCACCCTGGTTCCATATTTTGTGCCAACTTTGAAAATAGCCTGCTTTGTCCTTTCCAGTTGTCATTTTTTCATTACCGGATGCGGTTCAATTCCGGAATAGAAATGATATCATGTTTTAAATCAGGATTATAATCGCCATGTCAGTTGTTATGACACTCTGACAGTCGATGCACTGGCTTTCTTTAGCGATGCAAGACAGGTATCTAAACAAAAAAGCCATCCCTGTTCGAATGGCTTTTTTGTTGAATTCCAAGGAATCCGTTTATTTTGTTGTATCAGCCGAAGTCGGAAAGTTGGGAACTAAGTTGGGATCTGCAACATTCTGTATTTGCTCCTGAAGCCTGGAACTTTCGGCTTCCGATCCACTGCGCGGTATAAAGGCCGTCCCCAGAATAGAAAGAAAAAGCAGTGCCCCTGCAAGTGCCCAGGTCGTTTTTTCAAGAAAATCGGCTGTTTTTCTGACTCCCATGACCTGAGCCGATGATTGAAAATTGGCAGCCAGGCCACCTCCTTTGGAATTCTGAACCAACACGATGAGCACCAGCAAAATACAAACAATGAAAATGAGTATTGTGATTAAGTTGTACATATCGCTCAATTATTTTTGTTCTGATAACTGTTTAACTTCTTTTATGCGGGCTGCAAAGTAAACACTTTTTTCCGGATATTTCAAACTTAATCTTTCAAATATCCGGAGTGCTTTTTCAAATTTCGATTGCTGCAGCAAAAGGTTAGCATATTTTTCTGTCATTATATCATCATTTTCCCTGACAGCTTCTTCAGCCAGATCAGGTGGGGCAATGTTTTCTTCCCCCAACGAAGGTGGGTGTAAACCACTTCTGCCCGACAGGAAATGCTCGATTAGCCTTGACCTTTTGGATGTCCCGACCGACTGATCCGTGATTGAATCACGGTCGCCCTTGAAATATTCATCCGCAAGGTGATCCGGATTTTCGTTCAGTTCAGCTATCTCCGGCTGATTTCCTTCTTCCAGAAAACGCTTCAGCCACCCCCGGTCGGGTACCCTCAGTGCAGTTCCCCTCAAAACGTCCTGGAAATCAGGATGGCCCACATTTTTCAGGTTCCTTGCATACAAGATCCATCCAGTACCATACCAGGGATACTGTTCGGTCATTGTTTTCAGGGCAGTCAGCGTCTTTTCGTTTAATCCCTGGGGATTTCTCAGATATTTTAAAATCTCGGATGTGTTCATCTACCAGTTGGCAATGGTGGCGTTGAAAATATCTTCCAGCAATTTATCAATGATTTCAGGTACAATGCTACTTTCTACATCATTCAGGCTCATCGAGCTTGAAAAATCCTCAAAAGCAGAAAAGGAACGGTCGAAATCCTGTTCATGGTCCCTGTTGTTAGTATATTTAAGCCTTACCGTTACTGTCAGACGGTTTTGTGCTGCCATATCCTCTTTCTGGATGGCCATGGGGCGGACTTCATAATCGGTGATCTGTCCTTCAAAAACCAAATGTCCATTTTCGGCTTCTTCCTTCAGAGATGTCTGCTTCAGCAGCTTGTCCTTCAGTTTTTCGGTAAAGTCGGTGCTCAGAGTGGGATTGATAAGTTTTGCCCTGTTGGGAAAATAGTAAACCGAAAAAGTCTTTACATCAGCCGAAATATTGGCTCCTGTGAAACTGTAAGAAATTTTACACCCCGGAATTGCAGCTGCAATCAGACAAATCATGACACAGTATGAAAGAATTTGCTTCATGAACCTGTAAATCGGTTAGTCCTCGATATTGTATTCTTTTATTTTCCGGTAGAGCGTCCGTTCAGAAATACCCAGTTCCTGGGCAGCGAACTTCCTTTTTCCCCCGTGTTTTTCAAGCGCTTTCCTGATCAGTTCTATCTCCTTTTCTTCGAGAGAAAGCGACTCTTCCACATACTCTTCGGTATCGAGAACATTATCCTTGTTATAATCTTCGATCCGGATAGCCGGCGAGGGTTTCCTGTCGGAGACCACTTCAACATGGTCGTGGTAGAGGTTCCGGATCAGATGTGCCTGGTCTTCGGTCACACCTCCGGTTTCCCTGTTTTGCAGGAGGTCTAATACAAGTTTCTTCAAATCATTCATGTCCTTCTTCATATCGAAAAGCACCTGATACAGGATTTCCCTTTCGCTTGAAAAAGTTTTGTCATGCTGTTTCTGCACGATCGCTGGCAGATTGCTCCTGTTTTCCGGAAGATAGGTTCGCAGGACTGAAGGTACAATGTCCCTGTTTTGTTCAATGATGGAAATTTGCTCGGTAATGTTTTTCAACTGCCTGACGTTCCCCGGCCATTCATAACTGACCAGCATAATTTTAGACTCTTCATCCAGCCGGATGGGGGGCATTCTGTATTTTTCGGCGAAGTCAGATGCAAATTTTCTGAAAAGCAGATAAATATCATCAGGCCGGTTTCTTAAGGGCTGGATGGTTATCGGTACCGTATTAAGCCGGTAATACAGGTCCTCCCTGAATTTCCCTGCATCAATGGCCTCCGGAAGATTGGTATTCGTGGCAGCAATAACGCGAACATTGGTTTTGAGTACCTTCGAGGAGCCCACCTTGATAAATTCACCCGTTTCAAGGACCCGGAGCAGCCTGACCTGGGTGGAAAGCGGCAATTCAGCGATTTCGTCCAGAAAGATAGTGCCACCGTCGGCTTCTTCAAAATACCCTTTCCGGTCTGCCAAAGCTCCCGTGAATGAACCTTTTTCGTGTCCGAACAGTTCTGAATCAATGGTGCCTTCAGGAATAGCCCCGCAGTTTACAGCAATGTACCGTCCATGCTTACGCAATGAATACTGGTGGACTATTTGTGGAAAAATCTCCTTTCCTGTTCCGCTTTCCCCGGTAATCAGCACCGACAAATCGGTTGGGGCTACCTGTATGGCTACCTCAATGGCCCTGTTGAGGTCGGGTGAATTGCCGATGATCCCAAACCGCTGTTTTATTGCCTGTACATCCATGTTATTGATTTAAAAGCCTGCAAATTTACATATTTTCATCGTGATTGTTTTCATCTGTTCCCATTTAACCGGTACACGCATACTATCTAATCGACAAACGTAGCTGGTAGTTCAGCTAAGCAGAAATTTACTGCTTCTGGCATTTCATTCCTTTCCGGAGCCTTCCGCAATTGCAACCTATTTTTTTGACCGGGTATGATTTATTTCTACACAAGAAATAAGCATGTATAATAATACACCAACTGAGATGATGATATGTTATATGCGAATTAGCTGCCTACCCTGCCTAGCTTTCCTACCGGCAGGCATAAGTTTCCACTATTTATACGAATTGAACTTGAAAAATTTTAAACACATAAAATGAGCATGTTTAGCGAAACACCAACTGGAATGATTAACTCTTACATGCGAATTACATGTGTTTCCACTCATTATACCAAAT
>CAYNBE010000075.1:0-14667 GCA_964395045.1 uncultured Prolixibacteraceae bacterium
CTTATTGTTCCTCCGGTAATCGTCATTGGTCATGTCAACCGGGTTATATTGAGTTGCTATGGAAGGTTCATATGCCGATAAATCCTCTATTAGATCTAAATCCAAAAAATCCATTAACCCGTTAACAGGCCGGTACTGGATAGCATTGGTTAAACGCCATTGCCCGGTGGATGTACCGGCACCTTTGATATGTGAGTCTGAAATCCTGGGGTTAAACTTAATCGACAGCCATTTATTTATTTCCTTGTAATAATTCATGGTCAGGTTTGTAGTTGTATAACCCGAACCGAGCATGATTTCTTTCGTATCGTTGTAGGTCAGGCTGATATTGAATTTCGATGATTTTGTCCCCCCTGAAAAAGACAGGTTATGGTACATGTTGGTACCTGTCCTGCCAAAAAGCTCATCCTGCCAGTCCGTCCCGTTTGTCTCCTTATATAAATAAATATCCCTGAAGTCGCCAAAACGGGTTTCCATTGTGGTCGATTTAGGGTACCTCAACTTTTCACCCTCAAACTGGTAAAGGGCAAATTCGTATGGGTTTAATACATCAAGGGTTTTGGTAATTTGTTTTACCCCAAAGTAGGTATTGTAACTCACTGTGCTCCTGCCTTCCAGATTGCCACTCTTGGTGGTTACAAGGATTACCCCGTTGGCGCCCCTTGCCCCGTAAATAGCTGTTGAAGAAGCGTCTTTCAGCACATCAATCGATTCAATATCGGTAGGTGCTACATCATTAATATTATCAACAGGCAGACCATCAACAATAAACAAAGGAGAATTGTCCTGGGTAATAGATCCTCCACCCCTTACGCGAATCGTAATATCGGCATCAGGTGACCCTTCTGTACGCGTTACCTGTACCCCTGCCAGTTGCCCGGCAATTGCCTGTGCTGCCGAGGTTACCGGGATATTTGCCAGCTGTTCGCTCTTTACCGAAGCCACGGAACCTGTCAGATCCTTTTTTCGCATGGTGCCATACCCAACAGCTACCACTTCTCCCAGTCCTACGGTCAATTCTTCAAGAATTACGGAGAAAACGGATTTTGTCCCGATAGGGATTTCCACCGTTTCGAAGCCTACAAATGAAACAGAAAGAATCTTTGACTCCTCGGGCACCTCCAGCACAAACTTACCATCACCCCCCGTAACTGTTCCAATGGTGGTGCCTTTCACAATGACCGAGGCACCGGGAATGGGATCCCCTTTGGTATCTTTGACTTCTCCCTTCAGTACCTTCCCAATGGGGGCCGGTATTACTGCAGGGGGAGGAGCTGTCGTTTCACCGGTGACCGGATCGCGCCGGCCAATGACGATCTGCCGGTCAAAGATTTCAAATGTATTGTCAGTCGACTCAAACACCTTCTTCAGTATTGCATCAACCGGTTCGTTTGAAACTTTTACCGAAACCCTTTTATTCAGATCAACAGCCCCGTCATAAAAAACAAAAATAAACTCACTTTGTCTTTCAATTTCGCTGATCAGCTGCCGAATGGTAACGTCCCGGATGTCCATCGAAAACCTAGTATTCTGGGCATACCCGTTGCTGGCTGTCACTGATGCAACAGCAATCAACAAAAAAAGCAGGCTCAACTTCATAATCATCCATAATTTCATCAGGTTCCCGGTTAAGGGGACCCAAACAACTTTTTCTTTCATATATTTGCTTTAGGTTTTTAATTGCATTTATTAACTCACTTTGCTTGCGATTAATCCGCCGGACAGGTTATATTGAGAGTATAGCCTGTCCATTTTTTTTGTTGGTTTTTTATCATTTGTTATCTCATAGGCCTCTTTTGATTTGGTTATTTTTTTGACAGTACAATACCATCATCAACTATTTCATATTTCATGGGAGCGGTGGATATGATTGCTTTAAAAATATCTTCGCAATTGTTTTTCAGGTCCAGTTTCCCGGTCAGGGTCAACTCTTTCGCCGCCGCATCCTTAAACCGGATGGGCACATTGAAGTATCTCGACAACCTGGTTGCTATATTTTCCATCCTTTCTTTGTTACAAACCAACCAACCATCTTTCCAGGAGATATATTCCAGCACATCGGTTTCTTTCAGTGTTGTATGACCTGTTGCTGGTTCGTAGGTAAACAGCTGGTTTTCCTTCATCTGCACTTTTTTCCCTGAAAGCTCTGCCTGAACACTTCCTTCAACCAGGACAACCGTAGCACTGGCATCCCGGGGGTATGCGTTTATGTTGAAACTTGTTCCAAGAACCC
The DNA here is from genome assembly GCA_964395045.1 of uncultured Prolixibacteraceae bacterium. Classification (GTDB taxonomy): domain Bacteria; phylum Bacteroidota; class Bacteroidia; order Bacteroidales; family Prolixibacteraceae; genus UBA1413. The sequence continues at coordinate 2,234 of CAYNBE010000075.1, forward strand.
TTACTTTCAGATGATTGGTAACAACAACAAACGGCCTTTCAGCTTCATGGGCCACTTCAAGGAACGCCTCCCCTTCCACAAAGATTTCGCGTTCTTTTTTCGAAAATGTGACCGGATAAATGGCCCGTGTTCCTGAATTCAGCCATAGCCTGGTCCCGTCGGAAAGGATCAGGGAAGAACGTTTGCCAAGGGGGACCACCAGTTGGTTCAATGGTCCGGTATCATTTCCTTTGTCTGTTTTCTCTTCTGTGATTGCACCGGAGGCATTGATTTCAATCGTTCCGTCCTTCCCGTATTTGATTACTGAATTATCTGCAGCCAGCAATTTCTCGCTTTTGTCGGACAGGATCAGTTTGATTTCATTTCCCTCCGGTTCAACCCGCTCAACGGTACTGTAATCGATCTCACGGTTGACGGATTGCAACCTGTAAAGAACTGCGCCGCCTATTCCCAGTACTAAAATTACCGACGCAGCAGCAACCCAACTGACCAGGTGCCTGGATTTTCTGTGGGAAACAGTACCCTTTTCGATTCTTTTCCACAACCGGTATGCCGAACCCTGATCTAAGTTTTTCTCCCCTTTTAGAAGGCTCCTGATAATAAACGCGGCATCGTCGATCTCGCCCTTCAGTTCCGGGTGTTCCTCCGTGAACCCGGCCCAATAACGGTCAGAATTGTTGTCAGGATGGACGACCCAATCGATGAATTCCCGGTTGTGAATAAAATCATTTGAACCGGTTCCTGAATCTTCCTTCATAAAAATGGCATTTCCCTAATAAGAAAAAACGAACCATTTTGTAACCTTCTATCAGGGAAAATTTTCAGATTTTTTTACCTGGAACGATCCTTCTTTGTGAAGAACCACATTACCAGCAAGTTTCTTTTCATACTTTCTCTCAACTTTTCCATACCCCGGTAAACCAGGTTGCGGGCAACCTGGTAATTTACATGGAGCGTACCGCATAAATCATCGTAATCCAAACCTGCCACAAACCGCAGATAGATTGCTTCGCGCTGACGGGCAGGAAGCTCCAGCAGGGCTTTCTGCAAGGATTCTGTTTTACGGGCTTCTATCTCTCTGTCATTGTGTTCTTCGGGCAATAGCGTTACATCGAAAGGGACATTTTCCATGTCAATGGAAATCTGTTTCTTCCTCTCATCAAGTCTGCTGATAATTTTGTGCCGGAGCGAAACCAGCAGGTAACCCCTGATATTGTTGTTCGACCCTAACCGGGAGCGAAAATTGTACAGGTCAATAAAAAGATCGTGGATACAATCCTGCACTATTCCTTCATCAGAGGTGAAATGGCAACCATATCTGAACAAATGCAAGACATGGGAATTATAAATCACCCTGAAGGCCTCGTCATTTCCGGAGACAAAGTCATCCCACAACTTTTCGTCGCTTTCAGGTACCCGTTTAATTTCCATTTCTCAAAACTAATTTCTTTTTGCGACTTTCTTAAAAGCATAACTTGTATGGTTAAAAAGAATGGCAGATTCATCAGTTTCACATTTGAATGGTTTTACAGGAACCTGTTAAAAGCATCCCAAACACATCAAACGCAACTATTCCTTAACAGAAAACTTCAATACAGAGGCATATCCCGAAGGTCTGTTTTTCTCATCGTTCAATTGACCGGGGAACTGAACCCGGATTCCCTCACCTGCTTTCTGCCATCTGAGCGGTTTTTTAAATCCCAAAAGCTCCGCGCTACCGGTGTTTTTGAATGAAACAGCATTCAGGATCATTTCATTTCCCGGCCATTCTTTCAGGATCGCATAAATATATTTCCCGTCCTTGCTTTGGGTATATGAAACCGAACCTTCAGATTGCTGTTTATATGGCCTGGTGGCATAAATTCCTTCTCCGTTCACAGAAAGCCATTTCCCGATATCCATCAGCCGTTTTTCCTGGACCCCTGGCAATGCCCCCTGTCCGTCGAGATTTACAATCAGGAGCAGGTTTCCGCCATGCGCAACAATATCAACAAACATGTCGATAAATGCTTTGGAACTGATTACATTCTCATCCGTATCCTGCCAGTTGAACCCAAACGACTGGCTGATCCCGCGGCATTCTTCCCAGGCATGAATACTCTCCTTCACCTCTTTCTCCATATCACCATATTCGTTTGTAAAAAAATCACCTCGTTTTGAACGTTGCCATTTCTCACCCGCATTCGGGCCATACCGGTCATTGATTGCCACCTGCTTCCGTCCCTCCGCCTTGTTATAGAAATATGCTGCAATGTTGTAGGTGCGCAGCATATCCACATTTGTTTTCCAATCTCCATCGTACCATATAAGATCAGGATCATAATTGTCGATAAATTCAACAGCCTGGGGAACCAGATAATCGGTGGCAAAATCCTTTACGGCTATCTTACCGGTACATTTCTTTTCATTTGCAGCGTGGTAAGGTTCAATTTTCCCTCCCCAGGTTCGGTTCTGCAAATTCTGGTTGTCATCGATTACCGGATATTCCCACTCTTCAACGCTGAAATAAAATCCAAACTTCAACCCTTCTTTCCGGCAATTTTCAACCAAAGGCTTTATCAGGTCTCTTTTAGGTCCCATATCACCGGCATCTCTTAGTGTAAACGACGATGGCCAGAGACAATAGCCGCTATGATGTTTACAAAAGGGAACGATATACTTCATCCCTGCCTTTTTAGCAGTACTGATCAACTTCTCAGGTTGAAATTTCCTGGCTTGAAAGAGGGGAATAAAGTCATCCCGTTTAAAATCCTTTCCCCAGTTTTTCTCATGATATGCCATGAAAGCCGAATCTGTTTCAAGTCGCAACTCGTACCAGTCGGGGTACATGGCCCCTTTCTCCTTCTTCGGGGCCCAACCGGCTATGGACCAAAGCCCCCAGTCGATGAACATTCCGAACTTGGCATCCAGGAACCATTCAGGCGCTTTGTGCCGGTCGATCGATTCAGGGACAGGTTTCCATTTGCCCTGTTCATTTACCGTCTGAACCCGCTCATAGACCTCTGCCGACTTCTTCATCATCTCTTCTGAAAACCTGTCTTTTAATTCATTTAATGAGTATTGATATTTCTCTGGTTTATAGTTCCATGGTCGCCGGTATTGTTCCGGGGCGAGGGGCGTAAGTTGATTTTGTGCTTTGAGCGATGTACAGGCTACAAGCAAGATTGCAAAAACAAATATTCCTATTTTATACATTTTTATGCTATTTAGTCAACAAATTTTCAATTTCTTCCAGCGATTTGCCTTTGGTTTCCGGCAATTTGAACCAAAGAACTACAAAACCAATCCCGCAGATGACGGCATAGAGCCAGAAATTCAGCGTCCAGCCCAGGTTCTCCTTGATGGCCGGGAAAGAGAATGTGAGGGTAAAATTTCCCACCCAGTGCGCAACTGCCGCTATGGACATTGCTGCACCCCTGATCCGGTTGGGGAAGATTTCAGACAAGATGACCCAAAGCACAGGAGCCAGGGTCAGAGAGTAGAAAGCGACACTGGCCAGTGTCAGAATGACGATTGGCAGCCCTTGAACTCCAATATGGAAAAGGAAGCCTTCAATGATATAAATCACCATCAGCGACCCTGTCCCCAACAACATTAAAAATTTGCGGCCTGCCTTATCGACCACAAGAATCGTGACAACAACAGAAAGTACCATGATCGTCCCGATCACCACAATCTGAAGCATCATTTCCCGGATGTTGTAACCGGCAGCCTGGAAAATATCAGCTGCATAGTAAAAAACGACATTCATCCCGCTCCATTGCTGCAGGAAAGCCAGGAAAATTCCCAGTAAAATAATCTTTAACAAATTGGGCTCCAGGAGTTCTTTGAAATGGACTTTTGCCACTTCTTCTTCAGAAATGGTTCTTTGGATCAAGGCCACTTCATGATGTGCATATTTTTCTCCTCCGATCTTCCCAAGAATGTTTGCGGCTTTTTTGTTTTGCCCGTTCTTGACCAGCCAACGTACACTTTCGGGCATAAAAATCATCAGCAGGAAAAACAATATAGCAGGTAAAGTTTCTGCTCCAAACATCCAGCGCCAACCCATTTGCCCGTTCCAGCTTTGCCGGATTATTTCGCCCGTTGCATCAACCGGCATTTTGGTGTCGATCAGCGATATACGCCAGTTCACGATTTGCGCAGCCAGTATCCCGAACATCACCATCAACTGGTTGACCGAAACCATCTTGCCCCGGATATGGGGCGGCGACATCTCGGCAATGTACATTGGCGACAGGTTCAATGCGATACCAATGCCCAGGCCTCCTATGATCCGGTAAATGTTATAGATGGTGAAGCTCCCCGCAAGCGCTGTCCCGATAGCTGAAAAGGTAAACAAGGCTCCCGACAGGATCAGCAAACGCCTTCGCCCCAATTTATCGCTCAGGATCACACACAGGATTGCCCCAAATATGCAACCAATTAAAGCAGAACTGGTTCCCCAGCCTTTCTGTGCCGAAGTGGTCAATTGGAAAAAAGGTTCGTAAAACGGTTTTGCACCGCCAACCACCACCCAGTCGTATCCAAACAGAAAGCCCCCCATGGCTGCCACCAGAGAAATCAACCATATAAAGCCCTGGTTGTATTTTGTGTTCAGTGCGTTCATTTTACCTGATTTTGGTATTCTCTAAACCATCTGACCCATTCAGGGTTTTCAGGGCCGAAATGCTTGAGCATGACGATCGGGTCAGTTTCCGAATGGTTCACGATTCTTATACCGGCCAAAGCAGCCTGTTCACTTACAAAGTACTCATCACAGGTGAGTTGTCCGAACCTGATCAACGAAGGGGTTTCAATATCCCAGATTCCCATTGTCCCATGCCCCTGCATCATGATCATCCCGTAAGCCGCTTCATCTTTGATGATTGCTTCCGCTCCCGGAAATATCGTACATTCCTTTGCACTGAATGCTTCCGATTTGTAACAAATCCACTTTTCGATATATCCCGACTGTTTCATCTCCTCAACAGGACGAACAGGCAGCGGCCGCATAAAACGGTTCTTTACAAAATCGGGATCCACATTCAAATCCCAGTCGAGTACCTCCATCAGATGGTTGTAATCTCCCGTTTTCTCTTTTGGAGTGTCTTTCCAAAGTAAAGCACCAGGTACAATGGCATTTCCAACCAGTGACTGGTACATGGCATACACGTCCGAAGCTCTCTGAGGTTCGTAGGTACACAGGCTTCCCGGAGCATGCAACACCCCGGGGGGCACATCCCAGCCGGTTCCCGGCTCCAGACGGTGTGCGTGCGAAAGATTCGTAATTTTGTTGTCCCCTTTAGAAAAATTCATCAGGCAGTCTAAAACTTCCTGTCGGGTTGTTCCCGGATTTAAACCAAAAAACGTATAAGGAAAATCGCCCCCGTGGTTGTTCAACTGGGGCGGGAAATAGTATGCTTCCGGTTTCCCTTTCTGTCCTGTAAGCCGGGCATGTTCATCCCGGTGATGGACATGATGGGGCAATGCACCCAGGTTGTCAAAGAATTTTGAATATATGGGCCAGCATTGGTGCTGATCCCATATCCGTTTGCCGATCAGATTTTCCTTCAGTTCGCTTACAGCATCCCTCAGGAGAATGCGCTCGACTTGCCCCTTGTTTTCGAAAACAATTTCGCTCAGACCTTCGTTTTTCCCGGTTAGCGGGCCGTTGTCGGCAGGTGTGGTTGACGAAAGCCACCGTTCGTCAATTCCCCCCCGTTCACCTCCCAGGGCATAATAATCGTCAGGATGGAGTTTGATCCTCCTCCCCGGAATACAAAAAGAGCGCGGCACCCAATTGGGGACCAGCCTCAATATCCCCTGCCCCTGTTCCAGGGCTTTCTCTGCAAGTGTTTTTAAATTACTCATTTATCGTCTACTTATAATATTTGGTTCATTAAATGCATTTTGTTGAAACAGATGCCTGCCTGCCGCAGGCGGGGAATTCGCATGTAACATATAATCATCTCAGTTTGTGTATTGTTATACATGCTCATTTCATTATTTATTATTCATGTCCTTGTTTTTGCCTTATGACTTATTCTTTACGCCTTAAGACTTATGACTTATGACATACGACTTCCAACTCCAGATTATATTCTCGTGTTTCTCCCGGCTGTAAGAACAACAGGCTCCCTTCCTTCCGAGCGGCCGATTGTCCGATTGGCGGATGGGTTCCTGGCTCCAGTGCTGTCACATATTCATTTCTACCCCAATGTTGCCAGTTGGTCAGCCAAGGAAGCTGTTCCTTCTTGAAGCGGATTCTCACCCCTAAGGAAATACCGGCGTTGTAAACAGCACATTCACATGTTCCGGATGAGTCCCGGTCAATATCAATAAATGCAACCGATTCGCCATTCCCGTTATGTTCACCAACAGGTGCTTTGCAGGTTTTAAAGTCTTTTCCGGCATCGAAAACAAGGTTGTCCTGATTACCCCCACGTGATTTCCATTTCCCCTCCCAAATGATTCCGGTACCTTCATCGATCAATGGCCAGCCAAAATTGATATGGTACAGCAACATGTGGGGGGCTGGTTCATTGCCTGCATTTGTCACTGCATCTGTGATTATGATCTTCGGAGTTCCCAGTTCTGCTTCGATACTCCTTCTCAGTTCAAGATGGGGGCCAAATACCGTGGATTGCATCATCCTGCCTGTCATGCGCATCCGGAGGTTCCCATTTTGCAAATCAGGCTGAACAATCGATTCGATGGATGCCGGGATATGACTATTCCTGTCGTGTAATCCTCTTTCTCCGTACTCATCTTTTTCAGGGTCCCCCACGTGTGTTAACCCGCAGGTTGTCAGCAACCCACCTCCGAATGTTCTGAGCCAGTTTATCCCTGAAACCGTCGCAGGATCGGGAGGAGCAACCCCAATATGGCTTAACCATGTGAGACTGTGGTCGTTAAAAAATGCATCGGCAATATCCATTCCCCTGTCGGGTACAACTTTGAATCTCAATCCTGAGCCGGTATTGACCCAAGCTATGCGGGTCCCTTTGCCTTCTCCGTTGTCCAGGACTGAAGATTCTATTCCTCCCAACTGATGATGATTGGAAATTTTCCCAATCCAGCCAGGGATTTTGCCGGAAGGGTAACCGCTTTTGTTTTCTGTCTTCATAATAATAGAATATACACACGTGTGTACTTATGTTATTTAGAAAATTAAACTGATTCTCTCATGATGATTTCAGCATTCAGGACTTTCTGCTCCGGTTCGAAAGCCTCGTTGCCGATATGATTTTTCAACAGGTCGAAAGTTACTGAAGCCATACGGGGGACAAGCTGGTTCACCGTTGTCAGTTCAGGCTCACATGCAATCCCCATAGGGTCGTTGTCAAATCCGATCACGGAAATATCTGCAGGAATTCTAATTCCGCTTTTTTTCAGGAATTTGATGACACCAATCGCGAGTTCATCCCTTGTTGCAAAAACAGCATCCGGAAACTGCGGCAATCCCATCAGTTTCCGGGCAGCAGCATACCCGTCTTCTATGAACCAGCCTTCCCTGATCACCATCCTTTCATCAAAAGGAATTTCAAAATCTTCAAGCGCTTTTTTATACCCCATGAACCGGTCGTGAAAAACATTGATTGATCCCGGTGCTGAAACAAATGCAATCCGTTTTCTCCCCGTGTTGACTAAAATCCTGACGGCATTGTATGCTGCCCCGAAATTATCAAGGACAACTTTTGATATTCCGGAGTCTTCAGGAACCCTGTCAAAAAATACGCAGGGAATACCGGCCCTTTTCAGAAGTCCGAAATGACCGGCTCCGGTGGTCTCTTTTGAAACCGAGGCCACTACCCCGGAAACCCTGTAAGCAATCAGGGAATCAATGATCTCCTTCTCTACCATCAGCTTCCCATCCGATTGAAATACCATGACTGAAAATCCTGAGCCGTGTGCTTCCCTTGAAAAATCGGAAATGAATTTTGAAAAAAAATGATGTTGAATTTCCGGAACCAGAATCCCAATGGCATTGCTCCGCTTATTCCGGAATTCCTGTGCCAAACGGTTCGGCTTGTACCCAAGCTCTCCGGCTTTCTTCCAGACTATTTCCCGCGTTTCTTTTTTCACCCTGCTGCTTTCATTCAGGGAACGCGATACCGTGCTGTGATGCACCCCAAGTTCCCGCGCAATATCTTTGATGGTTATCGTTTTCATTTCAAAAGCAATTGCCTTCAAAGATAAAATACACACGTGTGTTTTGCAAGAAAAAGTGAAAATATTTTTGCCATTTCTTATAAAATCATTCCGCCCTTCAATCGTGCTAATTTTGCCAATAAATGGACCCAGATATTGCAAATTGTTTATCCTTTATCGTAAAAGATTACATTGAACTGGGATATTTAAACACCATCCCACTATGGCAATTTGGTTTAACCTACTGATTGTTAAAACCAAAAATAGAATCTATCGCCTATTTAACATATCATCTTTATTAACCAACTCTATTGCCGGGAAAAAAACCGGACAATGAAAATCAGGCTTGGGGGTGTTTATTTCAGCCCAGGAGAGATAATGGAGCACCCTGGTTTTTGCCCCGCATTTGTAAAAATTCCCGTAAAAAGTGCTTCCCTTTTGAATTCCCAATATAGAAAGCGGAATACCCACAGTGAGTTCCCAGTCACATAGCTCCCCTTCAGTCAGCAGATTTTCCCTGCGAAGAGAAGGGATACGGATTATCCTTCCAAGCTCCGGTTCCGGCAAACGGTTCCTGTTGTGACGGTCAGGCCCTATGGCAGAAAGGCATACCCCCAGACAATTGAATTCAAAATTCCGGTAATCGCCACCCGTGTGTATAAAAAACTCAACGCACGTATCCTCGTAAACCGGGTCCTGGTCACGAACTGCCCGGGCACGCATATAATCCTTCTGAACGCTGAAATGCAGCCACAGCAACTCATCGGTATAACCGGCATATACCTTCACGCCGGGACTGTGGAGAAATTCCGGCCAGTTAATCCGTGACACCGGGAAAGCGATGCCCCTGTTTTTTAATACATGAAAAGGATCGGCCTGTATAGCAGAGTCCTGTTGACCGAGATACGGGATAACCGGTACTGAAGCGAAAGATGAAGGGCCTGGGTTGAACATCATAATCATATTTAACAGAAGGTACATGTTATTAGAACAGTTTTTATCATTCATAGAGTTGGAAAGATTTCAAAACCTGCTTCAGAACCTGGTCGCAATACGAGCATTCCCCGCAATCACCTGAACAGGGAGTTGTTTGTTTTGCCCAGTCTTCAGGGAAAGCGGTATTGTCAATGTAATTTGGAAAGAAAGCAGGTGAAAACCCCGGTTCCAGCAGGTCAAGCAGGTTGCCATGAAACCGTCGTGCGGCGTAAGCTCCTGCCACCATCCGGGGATGGGAATGTTGCCGGGTTGCCAGTTTTACAGTATCGATAAAGGGTTCATAAAGATAAAGGTCTTCCGGGCGTATCCAGGTCGATTTCAGGATTTCAATAAAATTCTCCGGTTTCCTGTAGAGGTTCCAGCAAACATGGGGGTCCCAGTCTTTGACATTTACCATTTCCAAGGCTTCGCGGCTGTGGGCAATCAGGTTGTCATGGAAAACCTGTCCGGGGCAAAACCGCAGACAGCCGCTGTTGGCAAGGACACATAGCTTTTTGCCATTTTCGCTGCACCATTTGTGCATTTTTCCCACATACTCCAAATTTCGCTGGAGGTCACGTTGAAGGTAAAAGCTGTCGAAAAGGTGGGAAACATACCCCATTGCCTGGACCGTCCCAAGCCTCATATTCACAGAAGCCCTGATTTCAATCTCCGGGAAATGTTTTCTTACCGTCTGGGCGATCATCAGTGATGTGGTTGTAATGATATCAGGAAAGCAACCAATATTTCCCAAATGGTCGATCACCGAGACGACCTCATTTTCCAGGCTGCAGCTGACAGCCCTTTCCCCGTAGCAGTTGGCATTGAAAAGCAGGTCCAGTTTCACCCCCAGCCTCCGGAATTCCAGCAATTCTTTCTCAAGGATGGTTTGACTGCTACGGTCGGCTTCCCCTTTTAAGTCACCCAACACAGGGCGTCCCGAAGGAGCTCCAACCCAGGCAAAATATACTTCCCCAATGGATGGAAGATAATCCGCCACAATCGACGAAAAAGGCGATCCATCTTCCATTTGCTGATAACCAACAGCTAATTTCATTTCAGCTCCCGTAAGATTTCATCATTGTTTTCTTATTCGTACCAATTCCGCTTTCGACTTGCCAGGATATTGAGCACATCGATCGTAATGTTCACATCGTTCCCGACCTGAAAGTCAAACATGCACACACAAATGAAATCCGGTTCGTTTCAACGTTCTTCGATATTCCTTCGTAAAGGAAGTGCGAGCAATTGCCATCCGAAGTATGGTGATGGATAGTCTCAACCATATAGTTTTTAAAATTTTGCTTTTAATGTAACCAATGCATATTTTTCAAACCCAGGAAGTCTGAATGACTGATGCCCTTCCGAACAGAATGGGATCATTTCTTTCTGTTTATTTTCCATGGGAAGCGTAACATCCGCTTCACTGAACCCGTCTGTAACGGATATTTGAATCCCACTCATGACACTTTCGGAAGCGTAATTCAGCAGGTGAATATAAAATCCTTCTTCTGCTTTTTTCACGTTTATAAAGACTGTTTCAGGTGCTTCCACCCGTATCGCAGGGTTCCAAAGCTTTGCCAGGCTCTCTAAAAGATGTTGTCCTTCTTTTCCTGGTTTTCCAACCTGTATCTTCCAACCTCCGCTTTTTACAGGCGCAAATTCAGTATCTGCCAACAAGCACACATTATCCAACCTTTCCAGTTTATCAATCAGTGGATTGTTGCGCCTTTCCCGGTATAGTCCGTCATGCCATCCCGATTCCCCGGTAATGATCACCTTCCCACCTTCACCGGCAAACCGGATAATTTCATTTATTTCATCATCACTTAAACAATTTTGATTGCAAACCGCAAGCACTTCAGTGTTAGCCGGAATTTCAAGGGGATGTGAGTCAGAGGAGATTAACAAACCATATGGAATATGGTTCCGGAGAAAAACTTCTTCAGCCCCTAAAATAGCCCGGCATGATTTTTCTGAAAACTCAATTGAATTAGTCGAGAATAAGATTTTTACCGGTTCATAATCCTCTGCGGCAAAACTTTCGTATTCTGATTCCACTGTCTGGTTAAACCTTTGTAAGATGGGCCGGCGAAATTCAATCAGCTCCCGGGATACCATATCCCTGTCGGGTTTCATGATGGTCCTGTCGGTAGGGATACCTCCAAATATGGCATCTTCCATCAAGGTGAGGACATATTTTTCTTCCGATGCTTTTGCATCATCGTCACACAATGCAAGAACCGGCATTTTCAGGGCATTGCCCAGTTTAAATTCCCGGATACGGTTGATGATGTAACCACCCTCCACCCCCGGGGCATTCCCGGATTGTGAAACATACAAGTCAAAACTATTTCCGAGTTCGACATAATCCAATGCATTCAGATTTTCGCCCGGGTTGTTCGCACGGCGGATGTTTAAAACATTTCCGCTTACAATTGCGTCTGCCTTGCAACTTTTTGCAAAAACATATAACCGCCGGGCAAGTTCCTGTACCCTTTTGCTCCGGAATTGAATCCATTCCTGAAAAACAGGTTCCTGTATCTCCCCAAAACCTGATCTCCCATAAGGGGGGCGGACATGTTTTATGTTGGGAATGCCAAATCGATTTTCCGGATCAGGGATGGTCGAAAGGTATTCTTTGAATAATTCGGTGCAACGGGGGCAATAACAGGTTGCTGCAAAATAATTGTCAAACATGATCCCGTCAAAACCACCTTCCGTTAAGGCGATGCGGATCACCTTTTTTAAATAGGCTTCAAAATCAGGTGAATTGATGCAGGGGAGCCAACGGTAATAATTGCCGTTCCATAACCGCTTATTCCCTGATTCATCGATTGCTACCCAATCTTCAAGGTTTGGTACCTCTTCCAGCATTGTCTCATAATATAGCGTTGAGAATTGTGTGTAGGCAAGGATTTTAATACCGTGGTTGTGACAATTTTCCACAAACTTCTTTACATTGGGAAAATCTTTTGATTCATAATCCCAGCCCATCCCTTTATAAAACCTGCTGTGAAGAATATTCAATCCAAGGTCTTGCATTTGCCTGGCACACGCTTCGCTGTCATACCAATGGTGCCATTCTTCCAGCCAAAGCGCACTGCCTTCAATGCCTCCTGTAACCTTACTCCCGGCTCTGCGATACATTGATACGGGCTCATGGTTCCCAAAGGTCCAGCGGAGTGACAAAGGGTCAATCTCTGTTTTAGAGTAATTAATATTTTCTATATTATCCCCATGTGAAACAGACGATTTTTTGTTACATGAAAACATGAATATTCCTGATAGAACAAACACAAACACAAAAACAAGTCCGTTGTTTG
>CAYNBE010000076.1:0-14581 GCA_964395045.1 uncultured Prolixibacteraceae bacterium
AAAAGACAATTTAATGACAGGTGTCTGTCGCCTGATAACACTTTCTTAATGTAGAGTCAAGTTTTAGCAGATTTTTCATGGATTTTCCCTGTCAGCAGAAAATCACAGTTAAATATTCCTTTTTATTTCCACATTCAATTAAGCGAACATAAGTTCATTAAAAAGTTATTTTTATAAATTTGGGAAAATTTTTCAATGAAGATTTCAATACTTGCCGACAATCATCCCGGGGTTCATACAGGGGCAGAACACGGATTATCATATTTTATTGAACATGATGGGATGAGGATTCTGTTTGATACAGGTCAGAGCAACCTTTTCCTGCAGAATGCGGAAATTATGGGTGTTGACGCGATAGATACCGACGCGGTTGTCCTGAGCCACGGGCATTTCGATCACGGGAATGGACTGGAAAACCTTCCCGGAGGGAAATTAATATGTCATCCTGGATGTTTTGTAAAAAGGTATCGGAGCAGGGACCATTCGTATATCGGTTTGAAGAACACCAGAGAACAGCTCAGTAAAAAATTTAAACTCATTACTACCACCGCCCCCTATCAAATTGGTGAAAGAATCATCTTTCTGGGCGAAATACCCCGGATAACCAGTTTTGAATCAAGAGAAACATCTTTTTCATTTGAAGATAGCACCCCCGATTTTGTTGAGGACGATAGTGCAGTTGCTTTTTTATTACGCGAAGGGCTTTTTGTTATAACCGGTTGCGGTCACTCAGGTATCGTAAACACTCTGGAACATGCCCGTAAGATTACCGGGGAGAAACGGCTGCTTGGGATTATGGGAGGGTTTCACCTGAAAGTGAATGACGAACAAACAAAAGAAACAATCGGTTATCTGAAGAAAAACAGGGTACAACATGTTTATCCTTCTCATTGCACGGAGTTAATTGCCCTGGTTGCATTTTACCATAGCTTTAAAATCATGTTGCCAAAAACCGGAAATGTTTTTGATTTCTAATTCACCACACCAGTAAGAACAATGGCAATGTCAACAGGAAAGAAGGCCGAAAATACCATGGTCAGAATGGTACTTTATCCAAAACCGGATAAGAAAGTTTAAGCCGCAGCAAAAAGCGGCCAGATTTATAACAAAATTTCTGATGAGGTTTATCGCACGACAATGCCTTTTCCCCGGAGAAAGCTTTTCAGTTCAGGGATAGAAATCTCCTTATAGTGAAAGATAGAGGCTGCCAATGCGGCATCGGCTTTCCCCTCCGTGAATACTTCGGCGAAATGTTCCATAGTGCCGGCTCCGCCTGATGCGATGACCGGAATGGTCAGCATCTCGGAGAGCCGGGCCAGCTCGTTGCAGGCAAATCCGTTTTTGGTTCCGTCGTGGTCCATTGAGGTATAAAGAATCTCGCCCGCTCCCCGACTTTCACCTTCTTTCGCCCAGGTATAGAGCTCCTTTTCTGTTTCAATCCTGCCCCCGTTGACGGTGACTACTTTCCGTCCGGCCGGGCCTGTGCGGGCATCGATGGCAAGCACCACAAACTGGCTGCCGAAATGGAGCGAAAGATCGTTAATCAATTGCGGATTCTTCACTGCTGAGGAATTGATGCTGATCTTATCGGCACCAGCCTGCAGAAGGACATCGGCATCGTTTAATTCACTGATGCCACCACCCACAGTAAACGGAATGTTGATTTCCCGTGCAATCCTTTTTACCAGCCGGGAAAAGGTTTTACGGCCTTCATGAGTTGCTGTGATATCGAGGAACACAAGTTCATCGGCGCCCTGCGAAGCATACAACGAACCCAATTCAACAGGATCGCCTACATCTCTGATATTCAGGAAGTTGATTCCTTTTACAGTTTTTCCGTCTTTGATATCCAGACAGGGTATAATCCGTTTTGCTAACATAATCACTTTTTAATGAGAAGGAATGACAATCCGTATGATGGACTTTTCCCTTCGCGTCGACATCCACCGGTACGCCATTTTTTTAAAGGCAGAAAGCATTCAGTACTCCGAAACTTATCCTCCCGGATTTCATTTAACCTGGTTGATAGAACCCGGAACAACAGATGGCATGATCCCGGATCGGGTCACAAAGATAATGATCAGGAACAGTATGGAAATGGCCTTATAGGATGAAAAATTCTCTTCCGGAACAAGAATTCACTTTCCAGACTTACGATTTTTCAATCAAAGGTTATATTCCCGGATTTCATTCAGCGTGATTTTCCCTTCAAAGATTGCTTTTCCCGTAATAACCCCGGGAACGCCGATATCAGCAAGTTTCATAATATCATCCATCGAAGAAATTCCTCCGCTTGCCACCAGGTAAATACCGGGCAACTGTTCCAGGATTTCCTGATAGAGGCTGTATGAAGGGCCTTCCAGCATTCCGTCCTTTGAGATATCGGTTGAAATCACTTTGGTGATTCCCTTGTCTACCCATGTGCGGATAAACGGGATGATTTCATTTTCTGATTCTTCCATCCAGCCGCTGACGGCAATTTTTCCCTGGCGTGCATCAGCTCCGAGGATTATCTTTTCCGAACCGTATTGGTTGAGCCAACGGAGGAATGTTTCTGGTTCCTTCACAGCGATGCTTCCTCCGGTAACCATGGCTGCGCCGCATTCAAAAGCGATGCGGAGATCCTCTTCGCTTTTGAGGCCTCCCCCAAAATCGATGATCAGTTTCGTTTTCAATGCGATTCGTTCCAGTACCTGGTAATTGACGATCTGTTTTTCACGGGCACCATCAAGGTCAACCAGGTGGAGGCGTCGAAGCCCGGCATCCTCAAACATGCAGGCCACCTCCACCGGATCGCCGCTGTACACGGTTTGTCTTGCATAATCTCCCTGGGAAAGCCTTACACATTTTCCTCCCAGAATATCAATTGCGGGGATGATGTCGATTCGGGACATATAAAATGATTAAAAGATGCTATATAAAAAGATCATAGATGAAAATAGACCAAAAGGGACAATATAATTTTCAAAATTACCAGTGTTGCAAAATCCTGCTTGTAAAATGGTCGAAGAATCCTGACAGATTGATCAACTTGCTTCAAGAAAGAGCAGAACATTTTCATTCATTATACGCAATATCAGGCTCAGGGTTTACCCTGGAACCTTTTCATTCTCTGCAGAAAGAGGAGGGAGAAACCGGATCAGTAAAAAGCAACAGGATGCTTTCTGACATAGCTCCGGAAAGAATCTTTCTTTTTCAGAAGTTATCTTCCAGGATCATTTTGAGTACTGCCATGGCTGACCACTCCCGATTGGCGGCTTCCCTGATGACCACGGAGGCAGGGCTGTCAATCACCTCATCGGTGACTATCATGTTACGGCGGACGGGCAGGCAGTGCATAAATTTTGCATTCCGGGTAAGCGCCATTTTGCGGGCATCGACAGTCCAATTCATGTCTTTCGACAGAATCTGACCGTAGTGGGTATATGAAGCCCAGTTTTTCGCATAAATGAAATCGGCATCTTCGAAGGCTTTGTCCTGGTTGTACTCCACCTTGAGGTCTCCCATGAATTCAGGTGCGAGTTCGTACCCCGGAGGATGGGTAACAACAATCTCCATATCTGCAGCACGCATCCATTCAATGAATGAATTGGCAACAGCCTGGGGAAGTGCACGTGGGTGAGGTGCCCAGGTTAATACTACTTTCGGGCGTTTCCTGGTTTTCAGTTCCTCTATGGTCATCAGGTCGGCAAAACTCTGAAGGGGATGGCGTGTGGCTGCCTCCATGCTGACGACCGGAACCCCTGCATAATCGATAAACTGGTTGAGTATCCTCTCGGTATAATCATCCTCCCTGCTCTGAAAGCGGGCAAACGACCGGACCCCGATGATGTCACAATACGACCCGATGACCGGTATGGCTTCCCGGAGATGCTCGGGTTTGTTCCCGTCCATCACAACTCCCATCTCGGTTTCCAGTTGCCACCCGTCTTCATTCACATTGAGCACCATGGTATTCATTCCCAGATTCATGGCAGCTTTCTGTGTGCTGAGGCGTGTTCGCAGGCTTGAATTAAAAAAAATCAGTACCATGGTTTTGTTTTTGCCAAGATCAGTATAGGAAAAGGGATTTTTCTTGACGTCAAAGGCTGCATCAAGCGCTGCCTGAAGATCAGGAATATCGTTTACAGATGTGAAATGTCTCATATCGTTTCGTATTTCAATTGATATCTTATGAATTCAAATGGTTCATGATATTCTGTTACCCGCTTTTCCGGGCCCAGTCATCAGCATAATTTGTCTGTTTTATGTCGTTTTTTATGCAGTCAACTTTGTTACTGTTGTGATTTTTTATCCTTCATGTATTATTCTATCCTTTCAGCAGCAGCCATGAGAACCATGATAACCATCATATCAAAGAAAACCTTTTCCCATCCTGCCTCCTGCTTCGAATAATATTGTTCACGGTCTTGTCTGTCCATTCCCTTCCACGATCCATTTGTAGGTAGTAAGCTCTTCGAGGGCCATAGGTCCGCGGGCATGAAGTTTCTGGGTACTGATCCCGATTTCGGCACCGAGACCGAACTGGGCACCATCGGTGAAGGCTGTCGATGCATTGATATACACCACGGCGGCATCGACCGACTGCCGGAACATTCCGGCGGTTTCCCTGTTCCCGGTGATGATGGCTTCGCTGTGTTTTGAACTGTAGGTTGCAATATGCTGAATGGCTTCCAAAGCTGAACCGACTGTTTTTATCGCCATTTTCAGTGACAGGAATTCGGTTCCGAACGACTCCGGAACCGCGGGAAGCAACAAATGAGAAGGGTAACTCTCTTTTAGAATCGCAAAGGCAGGCTGGTCGGCATAAATCACCACCTCTTTCCTGGCCAGTTTTGCAGTCAGGGCAGGTAGGGATCCCAGTCTGTCACGGTGTATGATCAGGCAGTCGAGGGCATTGCAGACCGAAGGCCGGCGGGTTTTTGCGTTGAAAATGATATCTGCGCCAATCTCTGCATCGCCTTCAGCATCAAAATAGGTATGACAGATGCCGGCACCTGTTTCGATCACCGGGATGGTGGCATTCTGTCTGACATAATCAATCAATCCCTGGCTTCCCCGGGGGATGATCAGGTCGATAAAACCCCTTGCATTCAGCATCTCGGCAGTTTCTTCCCGGCCGGCAGGCAGAAGCGTGACAATATCCCTGCTGATTCCGCAGCTGTCAAGCACCCTGTGGATGACAGACAGAATTGCTGTATTGGAAAAGATGGCATCACCGCCCCCCTTCAGGACACAGGCATTATTCGATTTGAGGCACAGTGAAAATACATCGAAGGTGACATTCGGCCGGGCTTCGTAAATAATACCGATCACACCGAATGGCACGGCAGTCTTTACAATCTCAAGTCCGTTGGGGCGTAATGTCTTCGACAGTACCCTTCCGACAGGGCATGGCAGCGAAGCCACATTCCGGATATCCCCGGCAATGGCTTCCAACCGTTCCTCTGTCAGTTTCAGCCTGTCATATTTCGGGTCATCCGGATTCATGCGTTCCAGGTCTTTCCGGTTCTCCTCCAGCAGGAATTCTGTTTCCCGGCAGGTTGCAGAAGCAAGCATTTCGAGGGTGTTCCGGATGGTGTTTTCGGGAATCAGAAGCAGGGTGCGTGATGCCTGGAGTGTTTTTTCCAATTGGGGCTGTATCTTCATATTATCCGTTTTTAATATTATTCTCAAGGTAAAGGTAATCGTAGTGGATCAGGGGTTTTTGCCTGCCGGCAACAGCTTCGCGTTCCAATTTGTCGGAACCGTACTGGGCCCTTCCCACTCCCAGATACCTTCCATCCTCATCGAAAATCCTGAGCAGGTCCCCTTTTTTGAAAGGGCCTGCTGTTGAAACCACTCCAACGGGAAGCAAACTGACCGCTTTGTGCGAGAAAAGGGCTGTGCAGGCTCCCCGGTTGATGGTAATGCGCGATTTGGCGAAACTGTCAGAATAGGCAATCCAGTTTTTCATACCAGAGGGGGCTTTTTTTTCCGGGATAAAATGGGTGTGTGGGATGCGTTTACTGGAATCAAGGAGTTCGGTCAGGATATTTTCCCGGTTTCCGTTGGCTATGTGCACAGCGATACCTCCGGCTGCTACTTTCCTTGCTATGCGTAATTTCGTGATCATTCCTCCGCGTCCGAATTCCGATTTTTGGCTTGTCGGCCGGATATCAGGCCCTGAAGATTCGCAGCCGATTTCTTCTATAATTTCCGATCCTTCTTCTCCGGGAATCCCTGAATAGATGCCATCCACATTGGTGAGGATGATAAGTGCCTCTGACCCTGCCAGAGTGGCCATCAATCCCGACAGTTCATCGTTGTCGGTGAACATGAGTTCAGTTACCGAAATGGTATCATTTTCGTTTATGATGGGGATCACCTTGTTTTCGAGCAGGGTGGTGATGCAGTTTTTCATATTGAGGTAGTGTTTCCTGCTCGAGAAGTTCTCTTTGGTGGTGAGTACCTGGGCGCAAACAAGGTTGTGCTCTCGCAGAAAATCGGAATAACGGTTGATGAGCTTGACTTGCCCAAGGGCTGCCCAAAGCTGGCGGGAGGAGACATCGTCATATTTCCGGACGGGGGTCAGCACTGCTTTACCGGAAGCAACTGCCCCCGATGATACCAGAACAATTTCAATCCCTTCACGGTGGAGGGTGGCAATCTGGTCGACAAGATGTGCAATCCTTGGAACATTGAGGGTACCGTCGTTTTTGGTAAGCACATTGCTACCCACCTTTACCGTTATTTTTTTGTAGCGGCAATCCATCATCCGGGATTTTCGAGTTTTTCAATCTTTTTGTAGGAAGCAAGGAGCCCCTGGATCAGTGAAGAACTGAACCCCTTGTGCTCCATTTCGTTCAGTCCGGTAATGGTCACACCGCGGGGGGTGGTTACCTTGTCGATCTCCTGTTCCGGATGACGGCCCGATTCAAGCACCAGACGGGCAGCTCCGAGGACTGTCTGCGCTGTGATAAACTGCGCCATTTCAGCCCCGAAGCCGATCTCAACACCTCCCTGCATGGCCGCCCTGATGTAACGGAGGGCGTAAGCAATTCCGCAGGCGGCCAGGACTGTGGCGGCAGCCATCAGCTCGTCGGGAATAAGGGCGGTCTTCCCCATCTTGTTGAAGAGATCGAACACTACCTGTACCTGATCCTGGCTGCTTCCGTTGGTAGAGATCAGTGTCATGGACTCCCGCAGGGCTATGGCAGTGTTTGGCATTGCGCGGAACAACGGTACGCTGTTACCGGTTATTTCTGCAAGCTCATGCAGTTCAATTCCGGCCACCATCGAGATCACGATTTTCCCTTCGTGAAGGAAGGGGTTGATGCTCCGGAGTATCCCTATCACCTGGTAGGGTTTGACAGACATGATAATGATATCCGAATTCTTTACCGCCATGATGTTATCGGAAGTGGTGATGATACCCTTCTCCTTCAGATTGTTGAGCAATTCGACCCGTCGCCGGGTGACCGTAAGACTTTCCGGTCTGACTTCACCGGAATGGAGAAGACCTTCGGCAATGGCAGTCCCCAGGTTCCCACCCCCGATAATGGCAATTTTTCTGTTATCCATGGCTTTATTTTTTTCAGACTTGAATGGTTTCACTGAAAGCGTTCATAAAAATATCGGCTTCGGTTTTTGAAAGGGTCAGCGGGGGAAGCAAACGGATGGTGTTTGTGCCGCTGAAACCTGTAAATATATGGTGTTTTTCGAGCAGCTTTCTCCTGATCTCTTTTACAGGAGAAGGAAATTCGATGCCGATCATCAGGCCGCGGCCCCTGGCCTGAAAACCACCGGAGATGGCACGGAGACGGCTCAGGAGGTAATCGCCGACCATGGCTGCATTTTCGGTCAGGTTTTCCTGTTTCATCACTTCCAGTACGGCGAGGGCCGCAGCGCATGCGAGATGGTTTCCGCCGAAGGTTGTTCCCAGCATTCCGTAACGGGGTTCGATTTCCGGTGATATCAACAGCCCCCCGATGGGAAAACCATTGCCCATTCCTTTGGCCACCGTGATGAGATCAGGTGTCACATCATTGTAACTGTGGGCAAAAAATCTTCCGCTTCGCCCATATCCACTCTGGATTTCATCGAGAATCAGGAGGGTCCCATACAGCCGGCAAAGCTTTTCCAGCCCTTTCAAAAAATCCGGATCAGGAAGCCTGATCCCTCCGACTCCCTGGATTCCTTCGACCAGTACCCCGGCAATGTCTCCTTTTTCCAGGGCTGTTTTCACAGGCCCCAGGTCGTTGAAAGGAAGGATGACAGCGTTTTCGGTACGGTTCACGGGGGAGACAATCGACGGGTTATCGGTAAGGGCAACTGCTGCCGAGGTACGGCCATGAAATCCCTTGCTGAAGGCAATGAATTTTTTTCTTCCTGTAGCGAACGATGCCAACTTGATTGCATTTTCATTTGCTTCAGCTCCCGAATTCACCAGGAAAAGAGTGTATCCGGGGTATCCCGATTGTTCTCCCAGCCTTAATGCCAGTTCTTCCTGTAAAGGATTCCGGACCGAATTGGAATAGAATCCTATTTTGTGAAGCTGTTCCGTGATTTTTTCCACGTACCTGGGGTGGCAATGCCCGATGGAAATCACGGCATGTCCTCCGTACAGGTCAAGATAGGGGGTGCCGCTCTCATCCCAGACAGTACATCCAAATGCTTTGGCAGGGGTAACCGGAAGCAGCGGATAAACATCGAATAATTTCATGATAAGATTTCGGATTTCGGTTATTGTGATTAAGATTCAAAAGGCTACCGGTTTCAGATGAAGGCCCATGGTTTCATCAAGCCCCGACATCAGGTTCATATTCTGGACAGCCTGACCTGATGCTCCTTTCAGCAGATTGTCGCTGCAGGTGACGATAACCAGCTTTGAACCATGTTTCTCGGTGTATACCAAAGCTTTGTTGGTGTTCACCACCTGTTTCAGGGATGGGTTCTCCGGTGTGACGATGGTAAACGGGTGCCGGTCATAAAAATCTGAATAAAGCCGGAAAGCATCTTCGGCAGTGCCGTCAAATTCTGTATAGGCCGATACAAAAATTCCCCTGGTGAAATTCCCGCGGATGGGGATGAAATTCAGTTCACCGGTGAATCCGGGTTGCAGCTGGCAGAGGGTTTGGAGGATTTCTTCCTGGTGCTGGTGTTCAAAAATCTTATATGCACTGATGTTCCCGTCCCTCCAGCTGAAGTGGGTTGTTTCGGATGGCATTTGTCCCGCCCCTGTGGAACCGGTTACGGCCTGGACATGCAGTTCCGACCGGAGCATACCTTCGGCAGCAAGTGGCAGAAATGCAAGTTCGATGGCTGTGGCAAAACAGCCCGGATTGGCTATAAAGGAGGCATTACGGATGATATCTCGGTTACATTCGGGCAAGCCGTAAACAAATGGATTGAACGGGTCGCTGATTCTGAAATCGGTACTGAGATCGATAACCTTCACCCCGTCGGGTATCTGGTTTTTTTGCAGGAATAATTTTGACTTTCCATGCCCCTGGCAGAGAAAAACCACATCGGCTGAAGCTATATCCGGGTCAGCGGTAAAGAAAAGACCAGTCTCACCTTCCATGTCGCGGTGAACATCGGTTACCGGCGATCGGGCATGGCTTGTGCTCTGGACAAACGCAATCTCAGCGGAGGGATGGTTCAACAGAATCCGGATCAACTCGCCTGCTGTGTAACCGGCGCCTCCTATGATTCCGACTCGTATTTTTTTCATATCCGTTTTTTTGTTTTTCCCCATCACCGGTTGGTTGAATGACCAGCCGGCAGTTGCATGGCTTTAATTTATTCCTGATGGTTTACCGCGTGGTAAATTTTCAATGCATTCGCGAGGATGGCAGTGAATCCTTTCACCTCCTCACCTGTCCACCCTTTGCTTTCCTCTCCGTAGTGCCCGAAAGAGGAATTCATCAGGTCGTTGGACGATTCGATCCCAAGGAGTTCAAAACGATACGGGTGAAGCCTGACAAAGACAGTTCCGTTCACGTTTTCCTGTGTGCTTTCGAGGAAACGCTCCATGTTGCGCATAACCGGATCGAGATACATGGCTTCGTGGAAGAACATTCCGTACCAGTTGGCGATCTGTTCCTTCCAGTATAGCTGCCATTTTGTGAGTGTATGTTTTTCAAGCAGGTGGTGCGATTTCAGAATGATAAGCGGTGCAGGGGCTTCGAATCCAACCCGACCCTTGATGCCGATGATGGTGTCGCCGACGTGCATATCGCGCCCTATTGCATACGGTGCCGACAGTTGGTCGAGGGCCTGGATGGCAGAGGGACCGTCGGGAAAGGTTTCTCCGTTGATAGCTTTCAGCTCACCTTTCACAAATGAGAGTGAAATTTCGAGGGGATCGGTGGCCATCAGGTGGCGCGGATACGCGCTTTCAGGCAGCGGTTTTGATGAGGTCAGGGTTTCCCTGCCGCCGATGCTGGTTCCCCACAATCCCTGGTTGATGGAATACTGCATCTTCACAAAATCGTCGTCCACACCGTGTTTCTTCAGGTATTCGATTTCCTGGTCACGGCTCAGGGCCAGGTCCCGGATGGGGGTGATGATTCTGATTCCCGGAGCCAGCACCTGGAAAGTAAGGTCAAACCGCACCTGGTCGTTTCCGGCACCGGTGCTACCGTGAGCAACATATCCCGCTCCGATCTTTTTAGCGTATTCGATGATGGCAATGGCCTGAAATACCCTTTCGGAACTGACCGAAACAGGGTAGGTGTTGTTCCTCAATATATTGCCATATACCATATAGCGGATGCATTTCTCGTAATAATCTGAAGTAATGTCGATGGTTACATGTTCTTTTGCACCAAGGCGGTAAGCCTTTCGCTCAATCCTCTCCAGGTCTTCGGCTGAAAAACCTCCTGTATTTGCAATGGCTGTGTAAACGTCGAACCCTTTTTCTTCGGTCAGGTATTTGACACAAAACGATGTGTCGAGGCCTCCGCTGAAGGCTAAAACCAATTTTTCTTTCATCTTGATCGTCTGTCGTTATGTTTTTATTTTATCTATGAAACCGAATCTAAGTGATCAGGAAGTGGCCCTGTCTTTCCGCAATAATCCGAGTGCTTTTCGCGGATTGAGTTTCCGCATGGTATCGAGAAGGGAACGTTTCTTTATTTCACTTCCATTGCCGTTCTTCTCGGTTTCCCAGGCCGGATCGTAGAGCATACCTGTGCAAAGACATTTGGTACGGCCGGTACGCTGAAGAATGTCGTAATTGACACACCCCTGGCATCCATTCCAAAAGGAGTCGTCGGTAGTCAGTTCCGAATAGGTCACTGGCCGGTATCCCAACTGATGATTTATTTTCATTACAGCCAGGCCGGTGGTAAGGCCGAAGATTTTAGCCTGGGGAAACCGTTTCCGGGAGAGCTCAAATGCTTTTTTCTTGATCTCCCTTGCCAGTCCGATCCCCCTATATTCAGGGCTGACAATCAGTCCTGAATTGGCGACAAACTGCTGATGCCCCCAGGTTTCAATGTAACAAAAGCCTGCAAATATCTCCCCATCAAGGGCAATAATGGCTTTCCCTTCCTGCATCTTGCCGGCAAGGTATTCAAAAGTGCGGCGGGCAATCCCTGTCCCGCGCTGCTTCGCTGCAGTGTCGATGGTGTCGTTGATCGTATCCACATACCGGATATGTTGCTCACCCGCTACTTCTATGACTATGTTTTTTAATTCTTTCATGCCCGAATGTTTTTCCTGTGTTGAATCATTTTCATATCGAATTATCTGATATATTTTTTGTCTTTAATTTTAATAACCACCGCTTTTCCACGCTCAGGATTACCTGAAAGCCTTATGAAAGATAGTTTTTATTATATCCGGATCAACCCCTCCTTGTCGGTTGCCTGAATTTTTGTTTTTACCATGGGCATGGCCCTGATGACAGAGCTTACCAGTTCCCCGGCAGATTCTTTTTCTTTCAGTACCACGAGGATTGTGTCGTCGCCTGCAATGGTTCCCAGAACAGAGGGAGTATCCGTTTTGTCAATGACTGAAGCAATGCTGCTGGCATACCCCGGGAGGGTGCGGATAACGCCCAGGTTCCCCGAGAAATTCAGACTGATAAAGCCCTCTGCAAGATAATTGGCTTTTTGTCCCTCCCCAGATGATCCCGGTACGATTTCTTCGGGCACAACATAGGTATACCCTTCCTGACCGGAGGGGACCTTGACCACCTGCATCATTTTAAGATCTCTTGATAGGGTGGCTTGGGTAAGGACGATCCCTTTTACCCTGAGCATCTGCAGGAGGGATTCCTGGTTAGATATCCTCCCCGATGAGATGATCTCCCGTATCACCCCCTGCCGCCATTCCCTGTTTTTCATGTGTTTTAAATTTTTAGGTTCATTTGCTAAAATTAGTGGAAACATATGCCTGCCTGCCGCCTGCCTGATACCTGCCTGCCGGTAGGCAGGGCAGGTAGGTAATTCGCATGTAAGAGTTCATCATTCCGGTTGGTGTTTCGCTAAACATGCTCATTTCATTAGATGTATATTTATTCGTAAATTTTTGCAAAAATATACATTGTTTAAAATGTTGTTGTCCGAATGTCCGGTTTTTTCTTATTTTTGCCGGAGATTTAATTTTGGTACACTGTAAAATGATGCTGAACATAAAAGTGCTACCGGGTAACCGGAGCGTGAAGGAGATGCGTTTGAACCATTTGGCTTGGTCAAACGCATTTTTTATGAAATTTCAGTCGGATAAGCTATGAGGACAGGTGTGAAAGAAGCCAGACTGGTTCTGGAAGACGGGAATATATTTCCGGGAAAATCGTTTGGATGCCTGAAGTCTGTGGCAGGCGAGGTAGTTTTTTATACCGGGATGACGGGGTATCCCGAGAGCCTGACCGATCCTTCATATACCGGGCAGATTCTTGTATCGGCCTATCCGATGGTCGGAAATTACGGGGTTCCAGGCGACAGATTTGAGAACGGGATTCATGCTTATTTTGAATCGGACCGGATTCATGTTTCTGGTCTGGTTGTGGCCGACTATTCATTTCATTACAGCCACTGGAATGCGGGCAGGAGCCTGGATGAGTGGTTGAAGGAGCACCAGGTGCCCGGTTTGTACGGAATAGACACCCGCCGGCTGACTAAAATTCTGCGTGAAAAAGGTTCTATGCTCGGAAAGATAGTATTTGACGGAGATGAACCGGATTTTTATGATCCAAACCTTGAAAATCTGGTGGCCCTTGCAGGAACGCGCAGAAAGGAGATTTATGGCAACGGCGCTCTCAGGGTGGTTTTGGTCGACTGCGGCGTCAAGAACAACATCATCAGGTGTTTGCTGCGGAGAAATACCACCATCGTTCGTGTTCCCTGGAACCATGATTTCACGGGGGAGGAGTACGACGGGATTTTTCTTTCCAATGGTCCGGGCGATCCGGCCATGTGTACCGAAACTATCCACAATATCAGGAAAGTACTGGGCGATGATAAGCCGGTTATGGGGATTTGTCTTGGCAACCAGTTGCTGGCCCGTGCAGCGGGGGCTGACACCTACAAGCTGAAATATGGGCACCGGAGCCATAACCAGCCGGTACTTCTGGCGGGCACCGAGCGTTGTTTCATTACCTCCCAGAACCATGGTTATGCTGTTGCTCCCGATTCTCTTCCGGCAGAGTGGGAGCCGCTATTCGTCAATGTGAACGACCAAACCAACGAAGGGATCAGGCACCGGACCATGCCGTATTTCTCGGTCCAGTTCCACCCTGAAGCTTCCAGCGGGCCTGTAGATACCGAATTTCTTTTTGATGATTTCATCCGGAATATGCAACATGTAAAAAAAGGGGGACAAAAACATGGATGATTTGGTTGTAAAAAAAGCGCTGGTCCTTGGTTCCGGAGCGCTGAAGATCGGGGAAGCAGGTGAATTTGACTACAGTGGTTCACAGGCACTGAAAGCACTCCGTGAGGAAGGTATCGAAACTGTACTCATCAATCCCAACATTGCAACGATTCAGACATCGGAAGATATTGCAGGGAAAGTATATTTCCTACCGGTGACCCCTTATTTTGTAGAGGAGGTGATCAAAAAAGAAAATCCGGATGGTATTTTACTTGCTTTCGGAGGCCAGACGGCGCTTAACTGCGGGGTGGAGCTTTACAAGACGGGGGTACTCGAAAAATACCATATCCGTGTATTGGGTACGCCTGTGCGTGCCATCATGGAGACCGAGGACCGCGAATTGTTTGCCAGGATGCTCGATGAGATTGGGGTGAAAACACCGCTTAGTATTGCTGCCGGCAATCTGCAGGAAGCGGTTCAGGCTGCACGGGAAATCGGTTACCCGATCATCATTCGTGCGGCCTATGCTCTTGGGGGCCTGGGAAGCGGTTTTTGTGAAAATGAACAGGAACTGAAAAGCCTGGCTGCCAAAGCACTCAGCTACAGTCCCCAGATACTGGGTGAAGAATCGCTGAAGGGGTGGAAAGAGGTGGAATATGAAGTGGTGCGTGACCGGTTTGACAACTGTATCACGGTTTGCAACATGGAGCATTTCGATCCGTTGGGCATTCACACCGGCGCAAGCAGTGTGGTAGCCCCGTCGGCAAGCCTCACGAAC
>CAYNBE010000077.1:0-14542 GCA_964395045.1 uncultured Prolixibacteraceae bacterium
ATATCAGGACCGATGAAGGAGTTTTGTTGAATTACCTTGTTCAGAGGTATAAAATGACAACTCCGCAGGCTCACAAACTTCTTGATCAGTTTACCGAGGACCTTGAATACCGGCTTTATTCAGGGGAACCGGTTGTCATGGGAAATATCGGTATTCTGACAAAATCGGGGAACCGGATCCTTTTTGAACCCGAAAGAAAAAAGATCAGCCATGCAGGGGCATTTGGCCTGACACCGGTTGCCGCCCGGCCAGCCAGCGACTACCAAAGTCAACAACCGGAAACAGAGAATGTTTCTGTAAAACCCGGTCAAAAAAAACGGAATACCTGGATAGTTGCCCTGATCGGACTGGCATTTATTACTGTTATTACGATATGGGTGCTGAGCCGGAATTCATCCCGTTATCCGGGCAAAACCACATCTGAACCCGTTGCCGAAGCCGGAAGTTTTCCGGGCATGATCCCTATTCCGGCTGGTGATTCACTTTCAACCGGAAACATTCGGGATTCAACGGAAAACAACCTTCAATATCCGGGAGATAATAGCAGCCTCTATTACCTGATCGGGGGAAGTTTCAGATCACAGAAAAATGCAGATGAATATACCAAGGAGATGATCGGAAAGGGATATCAACCGGTTTCATTGGGCAGGAAGGGTCAGTATTATCTTGTCGCACTTGAATCTTTCAAATCGGAAAACGAAGCTTTAAAAGCCCTGAACAGGTTAACCAGAGAAAACCCGGAAGGAGGGTTTTGGCTTTACCACCCGGAAAAAAAATAAAAGATTGATCATATTGCAATTTTTTTCATAATCATCAAATTTTTATGACGAATCTTTCAGGGAACATTTTCTTTAGTTCTTCTCCGGAGGCCTTACAGATACCCCTTTCATTAATGATTCCAGTGACAAACCGGGCTGGTGTCACATCAAATCAGAAATGTACAGCAGGACTTTCTCCGGGGGCAATTCTGCTTTTCGTGGTTTTCTCCCCGTCTCATCCTTCCGTAAAAAGCACCTCATCGGGTGACCGTTCTTCGATCAGAATGTGACGCATCTCTGTTTCAGGGTTACAGTCAATCGAAATTGAAGGGAGAGCGACATAGAAAGGAATGTAGTTAACGTGCGATATTGTAAGTTTTGCGGATGGTTCCCGAAAGATCAGCAATCCTGACCACAATACCTGAACTGTTTATCGTTGCCTCGGTACGGCTGAAATTATCATTGATCAGAATCGGAAATCCGTTGCCTTCTTTCCCCTTCGGGATGAAAGAATGGCTGTGCGTGTGGCCGCTGAGCATCAGATCAATCCCTGCTTTGTTCAGAACCGGCACGAAGAGGCGATAAATTTCGGATGTTCCATGCCATCCGTTTTCTTCAGGTGGCATATGAATAAAAACAATTTTTACAGCAGCATCCCTGAAATCTTTTGTTTCAACTTCCCGGCGAAGCCATTCTGCTTCTTCATTTCTAAAATGATCGGTCACCGAAAGACCGTAATACCGGATATCACTGTCGGGTTTATCTTCCCCACAGTCAAGGAAAATAAAGTATGCCGGCCCGTGACGGAACGAAAAATATGCATTCTTCCCCGGATTCGAGAAATAATCAAAAAAACGATAGGAATTTCTTCCCCTGAACTCATGGTTTCCCCTGATTGCAAAGATAGGGATTTGTGAAGCAAAAAGATCAGATGCAGAATTCAGGTATCCGTCTATGATCTGGCTTTCCGATTCAATCTGGCTCAGCATATCTCCGTTGAATACTACAAAATCGGGATTTTGCTGCCTGACACCTGCCATAAGAATCCTGAAAACCGAGTCATTTCCGTGGATGTCATTGACCATTACAAAACTGACCTCCTGTTTATCCCGGTTATGGGTTGTCACGGAAAACGGTTTGTTTTTCAAGATATCATTTCCGTATGCGTCCCCGAGGATCATCCTTTTGTTACCTTCGTTCAACAACACTGCCTGCTGGAACAAACGGTACCGGTAAGTTTTTCCCTTTTCAAGTCCGGTTACTTTGACCTGATGGAGCTTTCCGGTTACCCGGCGGCCAAATTCAGACTGGAAAAACTTTGGACGTTCTTTCTGGTAAAAGTTAGTTCCATCATCCGGGGCAATCTCAACCCAAACAGCCGATTCCACATTGGTTGTCCACATAACAGTAAATTCTGTTTCGCCGACCGACTGAAGCCAAGGACCGGAAATTATTCTGGCAACAGGAAAATGATTATCCGGCTGAACCGGGAGGCTGCTGTTTTGTGCCCCAGAGAATCCTATGAAAAACAGGCTAAAAAACAGTAAAATTTGAATTTTCATTGTGAATAACGATTTATCTGATGTTCAATTTAATATCAATTTTCAAAAAAGATCATCTCCGGAACCAAATCCGTTTTACACGGATAACCAGGTGAATATCAGCTTATTTCGTAAATATTACAAGACCAGGAAAATTTATCCTGTTTCCTTTTCATCGAATGTGATACTGAAAAATATTCGCCCGTCGCAGGTTGTCCGTTGATTTTGAGGCAAAACCAAGATAAAGAGTTCCGTTTTTCACCTTGATCCCTTCTGCTTCCATATATCCAGTTGCAGTAATGCCATATTTATTTAACAAAGATATATTCGAAATGGATTGAACGGCAGTTCGTCCATACAATATATTTCCTTTCAGATCCATGATCGTGACAAACGCTCGGGAAGGAAGAACACCACTATTGTCATTTCCTTCACCTTCGTAGAAATAGAGACAACCATCTGCCACATCAAAACCCTGGAAAGAAAAGAAATTCACCTCGTTTTCGCTTTTAGCCGGAGAAATTCCGAATGACCCTGTAGGGGAAAGGTTTCCGAGATTCCTGACCCGGACAGTACGGGTTTCTGTTTGTTCCGGTGTTCCGTCGCCCTCACCTCCAAACCTGACCGAAGAAAGTGTGACTGGCATCTCGGTCAAGGCCTTTGCCTGGCTTAAACTGTAAAAGTAAAAATAACGCATAGGATCACCACCACCTGATGAAGTAATGGCCAACAGGTCATTTTTAACATCAATAGCCGGATGTACATTGAATTTGTTTGGAATATAAAAATCCTCCCCGCCCGATTTCTCCCAGATGGTACCGGGAATATATTTCACTCTTGAAATAGTTTGGGACGAGCCGTACTCTCCGTCAGAACCTTTTGATCCGTTGCTGTTAATCCAAATATAACGGTCGCTCCCTTCCTCTTCCACTGCAATGTTCGTTCCATGTCCAAAGTATTTCAGTTGCATGAAATCCAGTGGGCTTTTGTTAGTCATGCCACGGATTACGTAAACATACTGCGGAAGGCTCCCTCCCAGCTGGTCATAGAAAATAAAACCTTCTGAATCAATGTCAAAACTCTGCATCACACTGTTGCGTACCAGGTATACTCCCTTGCTGAAAAGGATGTTGTCGTTCAGATCCGATTCAAGAGTCTTTATTGACAAATTTTTCAGGACGGTTACCCTTGTAGTTGCCGATAGTTTTCCATCTCCTGATGTGACACGGATATCAGAGCTTCCGATTTTTCTTGCTGTAACCAATCCTTTGCGGTCAACCTGAAGGACCACTTCATCCGAGGACTTCCATATCAGTTCAAGGGAATTGGTCTCGACGTCGTACCAGGTTGTATCTTTTAGAACCGGCTTGGAAGTGATAACGAAGATCCTGAGCTGCATGGTCCCCTCTTCGGAAATAACATACGCCGATTTTGCAAATTCAATTCCGAGTATTTGATTTTCCTCATTCGTTTCCTTGTCACATGAAATGATTCCGAAGATGATGAACCAGACAAAAACTGGTTTCAGAAGAGATTTTCCGCTGCTCCAATTAACAAATACGGGAAATTTTCTATGTTTGAGTGCTGTGGGCATCTGAAAGCAGTTTTCCGAATTCTTCCAGGTCATTCAATACCAGGTGGGGTTTCATTCCTGATTTTTTGAGAATTTCGATATCGGTTTCACCTGATAAAACCAGTACTCCCAAGGTTTGAGCATCCATAGCCATCCGGAGATCGGTATAAATACGGTCACCCACCATGGCGATCTGTGAAGGGACAAGCTGATAACGTTGCATAATTCCGTCGAGCATGGCAGGATCGGGTTTACCGGTTACGATATCAGGGGTGCGGCCGGTCGCCCGTTCAAGGCAGGCACAAATTGAACCGCAGTCGACGAGGATGGTTGGTTCATCGGTGGGACATACCAGGTCGGGATTGGTGGCAAGGTAAAACAATCCTTTTGATATCCACCAGGCAGCCCTGCAAAGTCGCGAATAGGAAAGGGTTTTGTCGAATCCCGCCACGACTGCATCGGGAATATCCCCGGCATCATCGTCGGTTGACTCATAACCGGCATCTTCGAATTCCCTGATCATACTGGGAGTGCCGAGAATAAACAGGCGTTTCACCTGAGGATGGTTAATTTTCAAAAAATCAATTGCTGCAAGAGCTGAAGTATAAATTTTATCTTTCCCGACCGATATTCCCATATCGTTCAAATGAGTGCAGTAATCGCCGATGCTTTTCGAAGGATTGTTGGTCAGGAACGAAAAACCAATCCCCAGTTCATTCAGAAGTGACAAAAAGGGAACGGTGAAAGGAAAAACGGAGTTTCCTTTATAAATGGTACCGTCCATATCAAGCGCCACATGTCTGATCTTTTTCAGATGTTTACGAATCTCGGGGATTCTATCATCATACGATGATTTAAACATAAATAATGGATTCATATCAAATAAATTATTTTTTGGTACATCCCATGTGCACGTGCTGGCCAATCTATCAGAAAGACCAGGATTCCGGTGATTCATGTACCAATGAGAACTTCTATAATATAATTCCTTCCGAGGTTTTGGGCAAAAAACCCAGTCCCCAACAAGAGACCATGATTACCGCAACAATCGTCTCTGTCTGCCAATATTTGAATTGCCTGGAAACTTCCGGACTCATTGTTTCGTTATTTACAGTCATCTTTGCTCTACCTACAAAAAGAATGCTTTCCCTTGGGAATGAACTTATTTCGGTTCATTCAGGCATTTTCCCAGACCCCTCCTTTTTTAAAAATGCCATCCAGCCAAGGATCCAGACAGGCAGCACGAACAGCCAGGTCGAGTATAGTAAATCTCCGGCGGATGCTCCAGGCACGGATATATGAATCACGGAGACGTTTACGTGACATCCCAATCTCTTCAGGATCGACGGGAGCTCCTGCCATTTTCAACTTTCTTTTCATTTCATGATAGGGAACGATCTGCCGCTCAAGGAGGTTTCTGATTTCAGGCCAGTTAGCTTTCAAATGATAAAGCTGTTCAGCAAGTCTGTCCCGGGTGATATATTTTGCCCTGGTTTCTTGTAGTCCGAGCAGGGGAATATCAGTGTCGGCAAACATTTCAATGGCTTTTGCATCCGATTCTTCGGGCGATGGCCAAGCATGGCAACAAGCCTCCACATCCAGTTTTTCCCAGGGATGATTCAGTGCCTGTTCGTACAAGGCAGTGACAGCCAGCATTCCCAGGCTTACCTGAAAACCATGGGAAACCAGCTTCCCGTTGTGCAGAAAATGCTCCATGTTCCACAAATGGCTGAACTGATGTTCTGCCCCGGATGCACACCTGCTTGTCCTGGAGTATTGCATGGCAAATCCTCCCAGCATCAGGCCTTCCACCAGTTTCGCAATGGCTTCGGGATTTCCTTCTGCCACTCCCTTTGGATCGGAAAGTGCCGATGGCAGGCCATCCTGTACAATTGACCAGGCTTTCGTATCTATAGCTTCTTCTCCCAGCTGATCGGCCAGAATCCAGTCAGCTCCTGCTGTAATTTTGGCCGAGAGATCAGCATACCCTGCTGCAGTTAGCTCCGGCGGAGCATCGCTGAGTATATCCACGTCGGCCAGTACTGCCTGAGGTGCCGGACAGTTGAATGTTTGTTTCGATCCCTGTGCCGTAATCGAAGCCCCGAATGCGGTATACCCATCCATTGATGCAGCTGTTGCTACGCACATGTATGGCCTTTCTGTCAGATGGGATGCCAGTTTCACAAGATCGTTGATTGTTCCGGAACCTACAGCTACCGGAATCGCGCAATGATTCCCGAAATTCGCTGTTAGCCTGTCCACGTAAGAATATTCAGCATACAAATCAGGATCATTGAAAACAACAGGCGGTTCCTGAGCAATGCCTCCTGCCTTAAGTTCTGCCACAACCTGCTTTCCTGCAACACGGTAAGTATTCTGGTCAGCCACTATGATGGCCCTTCCCCCGGGAAACTGTTCCTTGAAAAGTCTCGCAACCTGGCTCAGAAATCCTCGTCCTATCCGGAGGGCTCTGGTTTCACTTGCTGCCTCCAGGGCTTGTTCAACTGCCGACTTATTTGTCATTTGTTTTTAAACTTTATTGTTATTGAAAATGATCATTCCTGCCTGAACATATTGCTACTTGCTGTGTAAGGCGTTCCAAATCTCTGTCGGAATATCCGACTCGATAATATCGGGTTTTTTCCGGATTTCTTCCTGGTAAGCTTTCTTTCTCTCTGCAGCTGTTTTCAGTTTATCATGTGTAGGGGCGACCGAAATCATACACCGCACCTTTTTCTTGTGAAGCAGTTTCACAATCTCCCGGTTATCTTCGGTAATCGAGGGACCAACATACGCGATCATATTTTTCCACGGGACACCCGAAGCGGCTATATCCTCATACTCTTTCCCGTTCCGGATAAACGCCGACAGCATGATGTCGGGAAAACGGTCGTGATAAAACTTTGCCTGATGACCATTATGGACAGTCAGCATCACCTGTTTTTCAGCATGAAGCCTTTCAATCAGGGTTGCTGTCATTTCAGGCGGCACATCTTTTCTGTCAAGGTTCACCACTGTTTTGCCGATGCTCCATTTGATGACCTCCTCGAGGGTCGGAATTGAAGAATCTGTAACATTTCCGTCGCTGTCCTTCAAACGGAATTTCTTTATTTCTTCCCAGGTAAAATCTCTCAGCCTTCCCCTTCCTGTAGTGGTCCTGTCAAGTGTCTCATCATGCATCAGCACAATCACACTGTCTTTTGTCAACCGTGGATCAATTTCGAAGAATGCCGGCATCTGGTTCAGTACATTCTGAAATCCCTCCAGGCTGTTTTCAGGAAAACCAGGTTCCCTGCCACCACGATGCCCGCTTACCAAAATAGCACCTCTTTTTTTGTACCTGAATATTTTCTGAATGTTTTCCTTTGAGGAAACGAAGGTATATTGATTTCCACCTGACTGTGCAGGAACCTTTCCGACCCAAAGCATTCCAAAGGTTGTAAACAATAAAAGAAACAGCTTCTTCCAGTTCATTTTTCAAGATTTGTTTTATTCCGGTTACACAGCCCGGCAATGTTTGCTCATTAATTTTGACATTCAATAAAAAACCCTGATCCGTGATGTTTTTGAAATTCTGCCACCTTTCAGGAAATACCCCCAAAATTAAGTTTAAATGGTTTTCAAACAATGGGCACCACAAGGAAAGCCTTTACAAACCGGAGGAGCGGCATTGATGCTGCTCCTCCGGAAATATTATCTTTCTGATCTTTACCGCAAATCATTCTACCATCCGTTGTTCTGTGCAAGATTGGTGTTGTTCACAATCGCCGTCTGCGGAATCGGATGGGTGTAGAGTTTATCCAGCCAGACTGTTTCGTTTTTCTTCTGAAGAAAACCATTTGCATAGGTATAATAAGTCGCTTTGCTCAGGTCGATATAGAAAATGGTGCTGACCGGTTTGGAAACCGGTTTGTCAACGAGCATGATGTCAGGCGTGGTATCGCCGTCAATATCATATCCCACATTCTTTTCAGCAATATAAATGCTTGACCACTTCTTCTGGAGCAAGTCGCCCTGTTTCCATCGCATCAGGTCATCGTTGCGAAGACTTCCTTCCATGAACAGTTCAATAGCCCTTTCACGTCTGATTTCGAGCAACCATTTGTCGGTAATTTTGTTGTTGTAATACTCAATCAGATAAGGATCAGCAGTTACCGGAATTTTTCCGTCAACACCGGAACGTTCGCGCAAAGGCTTGATTGTCTTATTCCAGATGGTTTCGTCAAACTGGCCCAGTTCATGCTTTGCTTCCGCATAATTCAGCAGTATTTCGGCATATCTGAATATCGGGATGGAGTTATAGCTGGTCCCCACTGTTTCATAGTTGTTGTCGTCGATGTTAAACTTGATCACCTGAAACCCTGTATAGGTAATATTCCAGTTGGGTTTGAACGGAGTGGTAACGCCCGCCACCTTTTTTGTGAATCCGGGGGTAATCATGGTCTGCTTCAACCTGTAATCGCGGTTTTTGGTCTCATCAACAAACGTTGTCGTTTGATAATCGGGCTTATCGGTAAATCGACTTCCATCGAGACACAAATAGGTATTTACAAATTCCCTGGTCGGTGACCAGCGGTTGGTATTGTTTCCTGCTGAGTTAAACCGGAGGGTTACATCATGCATGGCAACATTTGCCTGATGTTCCCTGGCGAATATCACCTCGGTATAATTGACAGCCTGCTCGGTAAAGAGCTTGCGGTATTGGGTCTGTACGTTTGCAGGGACTGAAACCAGGGAGAATTTAGCGCTTCCCATCAAGGCATCACAGGCAGATACACATTCATTCAGAAAACGCGAACTTGCCGTGTTGTCAGTCCATGCTTTGCCTGTGGAAGGATTGGATGAATGATATTTCCTGAAAGTCCCTTCATAGAGGCAGATTCTCGCTTTAAGGGCCAGTGCCACATATTTATTAATGGCGACTGTGTTGAGATATTTGGTCGCAGCAGAGCAATTCGTAACAGCAAAATTAATGTCTTCCAAAACTTTATCCATCACAAACTCACGGCTGTCGCGCGGTTTATAAAGATTTTCGGTATCTCCGGCATCAATTGGCTTATCGTACCATGGGACATCACCAAACAATTTGATCTTTTCGAAATAGAACCATGCTCTCCAGAAACGTGCGACACCTTCGTAGTGCTTGAGAACAGAAGGGTCGGTAATTTTTGGTGCTGCTTTCCCCATATTAACCAGGAAATAGTTGATCCTGTAAAGGTCCCTCCAATCGGTGTTGCTCCAGCCTGTCTGCTTGGTAAAGTCCCATCCGGTACGCAGAAATGGCTGCACGGAACTGACCGCCAGGTATTCGGCAAAATTGTTGTAATCCCACGTCAGATTCTCAGCACTAGGCATCATATACTGAATCAAACCATTTGCATAAGTCACCAGGTCGTTTTCTGATGCAAAGAATTCATCAGAACTGATTGCATTATAGGGTTCCCTTGTCAGAAATTCCTCGCACGAAGTTAAAAGCAAACCCAATATGCTTATGGATAAAAATATCTTTTTCATAATTTCATTACTCCTTTCTTAGAATGTAACATTAATACCAAAGGTGAATGATTTCATCATCGGATAACTGTATCCGTCACCGGCACCACCCGGGGTATTCCAATAATCGGAATCACCAGCTTCAATTACCTCGGGATC
Source organism: uncultured Prolixibacteraceae bacterium (assembly GCA_964395045.1). Taxonomy (GTDB): domain Bacteria; phylum Bacteroidota; class Bacteroidia; order Bacteroidales; family Prolixibacteraceae; genus UBA1413. Next base: position 9,525 of record CAYNBE010000077.1, read on the forward strand.
AAAGTTCCTGGCCCATTTTTTTAATGGAGTAAAGGTCAGAAGGTTCTCACCTGACAGGTATATTTTCAGATCCTGCATCCCGATGGCATTTGCAATCCTTACCGGGAAGGTGTAATCGACCGTAATTGTTTTCAGGCGCAGATAAGAAGCATCCTGAAGATATTTGTCGGTTGGATTTGCAATCGTACCTGCACCGACTTCAGCTATGTAGGAACGCAGGCGTGGCCAGTAAGCATCCCCGTTTGTGATATTCCCGTTTGCATCAATTCCTGCCTGGTTTTCAGGATTGTGCCATGGAAGGGCAAAGCCGTAAGGACGGCCGTACTGTCCCCAGAAATAGGACGATTCCTTTGCCGGATACCAATCCCTTTTGCCCACTCCCTGCCAGAACATGCTGAAACCGATCCGGTTCCAGTTGGCGCTCAGGTTAAAGCTGTAACAATAACGCGGAGTCATATTCCCGATGATGTCGAGATCTCCGTGGTCAGCCAATGTGTTGCTGCCGTTGGTTATTTTATTGTCATCATTCAGATTTTTAAATTTGACATCCCCTGCCTGCCACACATTACCTGCACCGTTATAATTTGTGAACTGCGACTGGGAAGGGCTGTTGGCCACATCTTCGCTGTTCTGAAAGAATCCTGCTACGCGGTATCCCCAGATTTCCCCGATTTTCATTCCTTCGTAATATTTCAAAGAATAGATGGTAGGCAAGGTATTGGTAGTAGAGGTGTAACGGGTCACATAGGTGTCGCTGTTCCAGATTGCAAACTTCAGGTTGTAGCTGAGATCCTTTCCCGCTACTTTAACGCGGTCGCGCCATCCCATGCTGAATTCCCAGCCATCTGTCCTCATATCGGCATAATTTCCGTAAGGTGCATCATTTCCATAAACGGCAGGCAACTCTTCACCGGCAACATACATGTCGGTTGTATATCGTTTGTAAACATCAAACACGGCATTGAATCGGCTTTTAAATAAATCAACATCCACCCCCAGGTCAATGGTCGAAGCCTTTTCCCACGTCAGGCCTGAAGGAATCGGAGTGGGTGCAGTGGTATAGGCACTGCTGGTACCATTGATGATTACCGTTGATTTGGATACAGCCATGGTGGAAAGATATTTATACGGACTGATCAGGCCGTTTCCGGAAGTCCCTGCCGAAACGCGCACCTTCAGGTTGTCAAGCCATTTGTCCCTGGCCGATTTTAAAAATCCTTCTTCCGAAACTCTCCATCCAACCGAACCCGATGGGAAAAATCCCCATTTCTGCTGTGACGGAAATTTGGATGTTCCGTCATAACGTCCGCTGACCTCAGCCAGATATCTGCTTTTATATGAATAATTCAGACGGTAAAACGTACCGACAAAGCCCCATGAATAACTTCCATTATCCTTGATGTTAAAATCCGTACCATCAAGAAGTGAGAAATTGGGTTTATCAGGAACCATCAGACCACGGCGGTTAACAAGGGTGGTAAGATAGGTTTTATCCTCAAGATTCCAGCCTCCAAGGGCAGTCAGTGCATGGTTTTCGCCCAGTTTTGGGGTGTATGTCAGGGTTGCGTTTGCCGCAATGTATTCGTTATTGTACGTACGGTTTTCCAAATAACTGAAAGTCTGATGAACAACCGGTACAGTAGGACTAACATATCCAGTATATAGATTACCTACCTGGTTTCTGTTCGACTGGTTGTAAAAATAGGTAAAGTCAGCTTTCCCAACCAGGATGTCTTTAAAGAAATCGACCGTCACCGTGGTTGTATTCCTTAAATCAAATTTGGAATCTTCCCTGAAGGATGTTCCCTCTACAAAACCTGCCCATCCGATATAGGTGGCACATTCGGTCCAGGTTCCGTCAGGATTTCTTTCCAGGGTCATCGGGTAAGCCTGCTGTTCAAGCTGTCTTTGAATCGGAAAGATTTGTGTGTAGTCGGTCGAACTGTTTGAATACATCACGATGGGTTCATGGTATTTCCTCCGGAAAAAGTCGGTGTTGTTTTCCAGTTTCAGCCACGGACGCAGCATTACGCTCCCCTTGGCCCTGAGACTGTATCTTTTGAAATCCTCATTCCCGGCGTTATATATTCCTCCCTGTTGGTAGAATGAGCCGGAAACAAAATAAGTCGAAATATCACTTCCCCCCGAAATGTTAATATTGTGCTGGTTTGCTGTGGTATAATCACGGTAGATCACATCATGCCAGTCGGTATTTCCAAAATAATCATAATAGCCCTTGGCATTAACCCTGACCCTGTCAAGTGAACGGTCGGCATCCCTTACAACCAGTTCATTGTACCAGTCACTCCAGCTGACGGCCCACTTGTTAAAAACATTGTTGATGGTACTTGGGGCCTGTCCCCGGTAATTGTAATACGATTCATAGAATGTATTGGTCCACTGAAGACCGTTGTTTACGATTTCCGGTTTGACCGTCCGGCTCAGGACCGATGTGCTTCCGCTGTACTGAATTTTCGGTTTGCCTGCTACTGCCTTTTTTGTAGTAATCAGCACAACCCCGAAAGAACCCCTGGCTCCATAAACTGCAGTCGATGAAGCATCTTTCAGAACCGAAATACTTTCCACATCGTTCGGGTTCACGGTGGTCAGATCCCCTTCCACTCCATCGATGAGAATCAGGGCGTTTCCACCCGAACCGATTGAATTAACGGCCCCACGGATTTGTATCTCTGCGCTGCGGGTTGGTTTACCATCCACCATGGTGATCGTTAATCCCGGAATTTCACCCTGCATTGAGCGGACAACATTCGGATTTGACCGGTTTTCAAAGATCTCTCCCGATACCTGTTCGATAGCTCCCACTATGTCGCGCCTTTTTTGCACACCGTATCCTACCACAATCACCTCATCCAGAGCTTCGGTTCTTTCCTCAATCCGGACATCAAAATTAACCTTGTTTCCTACCGGAATTTCCTGGCTCACATATCCCACAAATGAGAATTGAAGGGTTGCCCCCTCTTTCACGCTCAGTGAGAACCTTCCGTTCTGATCGGTTACCGTTCCGTTGGTGGTGCCTTTTTCAACAACATTGACTCCAACAATGGCTTCACCTTTCACATCCCTGACGATGCCGCTGACTTTTTTGGCATCCTGCCTGGTACCTGTTTCAAGGGACTCAGCATCTTTACTGTCGGTTGCCCCTTCGCAGGCAGCACCGGCAGCAAACGAGCCATTGTAAAAAATGAATGACAGAAGGACCAAGGCTCCCGTCATTCTGATGAAACTTTTCAAATCACTCATACCTTTGTTAGTTCTAGTAAGTTAATCATTTGAATTTATTGTACAATGTTCCGGTATCATCTGAAAAAATTTCAGAGTTTCATTTCTGGTATTCAAATCCGTTCAGCAGATAACCTTTTGCCAGTTCGGTAAACATCTCTACCTGCTTTTCTTCCCAATCCTGGTCTTTGTTCATTTCTTGCGCCATAATGGCTGCCACTTTCGGGGCCATTTGAATGGCAGCCCTTGCATCAAGGAACAAAATCCTGAGCCGCCTGGCAAGTACATCTTCCAGGGTCTGGGCCATTTCTTCCCTGACAGCCCACACGACATGTGCAACTGTATAGGTGTAATTCTCATGTAACAAGGCTGCGTATTTCTCATTCTCCCCAATCAGTCCGGCAATTTTTTCGGAATCACTTCCATACACATAATTCCAGTTTGAGTCGTCACAGTTTTTCGAATATCCATGCACTTTCAGATTTTTAGTGATGCATTTTCTTGGTTCCAGTCCCCCGATACGTATTGCATCGTTTACTACCTCTTCGGCCATTTCACGGTATGTTGTCCACTTCCCGCCAGTAATGGTCAGCAGTCCTGATTTGGATTTGTATATCCTGTGGTTTCTTGAAATTTCTTTTGTCTTCTTTGTGTTCGGACCGGTCGGGGCAGCAAGGGGCCGAAGTCCGGCAAAAACAGACAGAACATCCGGCCTTTCCGGTTTCATATCGAGATATTCACCAGCCTGATCCAGGATAAAGCTCACCTCCTCCTCCAAAGCCCTGGGCTCCAGTTCCGGTTTGTCGATGGGAGTGTCGGTGGTTCCCAGTACCACCTTTCCGTGCCAGGGTACACCAAACAATACCCTGCCGTCTTTGGTTTTTGGGATCATCAGTGCCGAATTTCCTCCCAGAAACTTCCTGTCGACCACCAGGTGTACTCCCTGGCTGGGACGAACCTTTTTCTTCATACCCGGTTCATCCATATTCATGATATCATCAATGAAAACGCCGGTTGCATTTACAACCACTTTGGCACTGATGTTGAATTTTTCACCCGAAAGCAGGTCATTGGCTACAACTCCGGTCAGTTTTCCTTCCCGGTTCTTGATCAATCCCTCCACCCTTACGTAATTCAGGCATATCCCTCCGTGATCTGCAGCAGTCTGGGCAAGGGTGACCGCCATACGGGAATCATCGAACTGCCCGTCATGATACACAACCCCTCCTTTTAATCCATTCTTTTTCAGTCCCGGTATTTCTTTTTTGACTGTACTTTTCATCAGGGGCAACGACCTCCCCAGCCCGAGTCTGCCAGCCAGGAGATCATACAAGGTCAACCCGATGGTGTAAAAAGGCTGCTCCCACCAACGGTAATTTCCAATGATGAAACGCATGTTTTTCACAAGATGGGGGGCATTTTTCCTCATTCTTCCCCGCTCGTGCAATGCACCGATTACAAGTTGAATATCTCCCTGTGCCAGATAACGTACACCACCATGAACCAGTTTGGTGCTCCGGCTGGAAGTTCCTTTGGAGAAATCATCCTGTTCGAGTAATATTACTTGGTATCCCCGTGAGGCTGCATCCACTGCAATGCCCAGTCCGGTGGCCCCACCACCGATAACGAGAATCTGACAACTGAAATCTTTGTTTCTGATTTCTTTCAATAAAACATCCCGTTTCATATCAGAATAATTTAGATAACGATTTTTCTTTTAATTTTCGAAACAAACATATAAAAAAATGTCCGTTTTAATGTTCCTCTTATTATTTTTA